>NZ_CP032551.1:1815000-2115000 GCF_009734345.1 Pseudidiomarina andamanensis
CCGTTGACACTATATTCAGGCCGCACGCGCTTTGTAGAGGAATAGGACACTTCAAGTTGGCTTTGCCAGAGTTCACTGATTCGAAAATAACTGCCGACGTACCATTCATTATCAAATTGTGAGAAGCGCTCCGTTCGTTGGTAGCGCGCATAACCCAGCCAATCGGGTGATAATTGCGTTTCGTAATTCAAATAACCAAGTGACCAATCGGTGTAATGACCACTTAGCGAATCTTGGCCAGCACCAAATTCGAATGAACTGTTGGTATCGCTACTCGCTAAAATTGGCGTCGACATGGTGACGATGAACGTCGCAACAACAAAGTTAAACCATCCAGATTTAGTCACTCCTGCGAGCTCCTCTTTATTTGCAGTAGTTTCCGAATACGCGCCTGTAACTCTTTGGGTTGAAATGGCTTAATGACATAGTCATTCGCTCCTTCATCCAACGCACTGGCAATATCATCTTCATCTTGCAGGTCCGTTAATACCAGGATCGGGATATGATTAATCTGCGTTGTACGACGAATCCAACGAAGCAGTTGACGACCGGTAATTATCGGCAATAAAAGATCAAGAATAATTAAATGATAGGAGGGGTTCTCACGAAGTTCCTTTTGGGCATAGTCGCCATCACTGACCGTCTTCACCTGATAGCCCTCTCGACTCAGCAAAAACTCTAACAACTCACGCAACGTTTGATTATTTTCAACAATCAAAATTTGTTTTGTTACCGACATCAAATAACCGCTTCCTAAATCGCTCGCATAGACTTAAAACTAGCAGAGTAGGAACGTTCGCTCAAATTTTGAAAACTTTTTAATTTTCAGAAACTAGATTAATGTTTTCGATGAGTCGTTGTTGCCATTGCGGAATTGGCGCTGGTTTACCAAACAGGTAACCTTGGAACTTTTTGCATCCGAGTGCTTTAAGGTGTTCAAGCTGCTTTTCGGTTTCTACGCCTTCAGCGATGACAGAAAAATTTAAATTTTCGCCCAAGCCTAAAATGGTTTTTATAATAATTTCGTCGTTCGCATCAGCTAACATATCACGCACAAATGATTGGTCGATTTTGAGCTGTTGTAACGGTAGTTTTTTTAAATAGGCCAACGAGGCATAGCCCGTGCCGAAATCGTCGAGCGAAAACCGTACGCCAAGGTCGCCTAATTTACACATGCGTTTAACGGTCACTTCGATATTGTCGATAAGCATACTTTCGGTGATTTCAAGCTCCAACAAACCGCGCGGCAGGCCCGCTTCGTGTAGACAATGTTCAACTTGTGCGACAAAACCACCGTGACGAAATTGTCGCGGACTAATATTCACCGCCAGCGGAATACTTTTCAACGCGTCAATTTGCTGCCAATCCCGCAATGTTCGGCAAGCTTGCTCAATCACCCAGGTGCCGATGGGAATAATTAAGCCACTGGCTTCGGCTATTGGGATAAATTCGGCAGGAGCAATCGTGCCTAAATCAGGATCGGTCCAGCGCAACAATAATTCACCTGCAATAACCTCGTTACGCGAATTGACTTGAGGTTGCAGATAGACATCAAGCTCTTGATGCTGCACCGCTTTACGCAACGCTGATTCAATCAACATACGCCGACTAATCGCTTCTTGCATGGCTGGATTGAAAAAGCGGATGGATCCACCCCCTTGTGATTTAGCCTCCGAAATTGCCAAATCCGCATTTTTGAGCAAGCCCGCAGCATCACCTTGGCTATCGGAAAACATGGTAATCCCAATACTCGCTGAGGTTGTATGCTTGATATCGCCCAGATCAAACGGTTGCGCCAAAACATCCAATATTTCGCGAGCCCAATTTCGCACTTCCATAACCGCCTGATCCGCATCTTGGCTGACATCTTCGAGAATCACCAAAAAGTCATCCGACCCTAATCTTGCGACGGTGTCGGTTTCATCAACGCGCGCGCGAATGCGTTGAGCGACTTCCTGTAACAGCTTATCGCCCGCAGCATGACCAAAGGTTTCATTAATAACCGTAAAATGGGTGAGATCAATTGCCACCAGTGCGCCTTCGTAGCCCGTACGTGCGGCACTGGTGACCGCGTGCTCCAAGTTTTGGAGCAGCAGTTTACGATTGGCGAGCCCAGTAATATTGTCGTAATACTCCAATTTGTTGAGCGATTCCTTAATATGAATATGCTCGGTAATATCTGTTGAGATTCCACAAAGAGCGTAGACCTGATCGTGGGTATCTTTTAGCGGGATTTTCACGGATAAAAAGTGTCGAACATCGCCGCTTTGTGTTGCGTTATCTTCTTCCTCTGAAACGCGCAAACCTTGCTCGATAACACGGCGATCGTTCTCGCGTAAATGTTGGCATGTTTTTTCGTCAAAAAATGCGGCATCGGTTTTGCCGATAATTTGCTGCGGTGTCGTACCTAAATAATCACAAACTTTTTTATTGGCATATTGATAACGAAGCTCGCGATCTTTAATAAAAATATAGGCTTCAACTGAATCTAAAATGGTATTGAGCTTTAACTCACTATGCGCGAGTTCAAGTGTGCGCTCATGTATTCGACGACGTAACAGGAGTGACACACCGATCACTAATAGCAAAGCACTCGCAAGCCCTATCACCAACGACCAAGGGAATGGCTCTGGTGCGCTAGGATTGGCGCGCCACTTTTTTAAAGTTTCGTACAATGGCGATTGAGGATCTTGTTGCCAATCACTCAAATATTCATCGATTTTATCGAGTACAGGTTGAAGATCAGCGCGGGTTGCGACGACAAATAATCGTGCTGGCTGGAACATGACAGGGGTTGGCTCTAAGCCTAAATCTCGAGCTTTAATATCCCCATATAAATGATTTGCGGCCACAGCTTCAGCTCGCCCATCAACGACCGCCTGAAAACCCGCATCAAACGAATCGACTGGGATTAATGTGACATTTAAGCCGAAATTTTTCGTAATGTCAGCAAGGTAGCTTTCTTGAATCGAATTATCGAGAACCGCGATTCGTACGTTATCTAAATCAAGAAGCGTGGTGACTTTTAATGTGCTCTTGCCGTACAACTGTGACCATGAGTGAAGAAAGGGGATTTCATGAAAGCGGAATGTTTCATCGCGTTTCGTACTTAAAGCAACATCCGGCATTAAATCAATGTCACCACTTTGCAGTAACGATAAACATTGATTCCAGTTACAAGGTACCGCTTCGATGCGCCAGCCTTCGCGGCTCGCGATTTGCATCAATAATTCGCCAAATATCCCGGATATTTGGTCATCTTTCACCAATATTTTGGGTGGGTTTTCATAAACCCCGACGCGCAATGTTATTGGTTGTGAGAACGCGACTTGAACCCATACAAGTACGGCGACACTCGCAACGAACAGCCCCCAAAACTTTCGCAAGTAGATAACCTTTTTTAATAAATTGAGTTAAAGATATAGCAGTGATTATCAATTAAAACCAGCGCCGAACCTTTTTTCGATAAAAGATAAATTCATCGCCAAATTTTTCCTCTAGAATGCGCTCTTCTGGAATAATCTGATAGCGATTTATGAATAAAATATAGACAACTAGCCATAACAACGCAGGCAAGCTCGCCAACCACACGCCCCAACCAGCCAAAGCTAATAAAAATCCAAGATACATCGGGTTGCGCGTGAAACGATAAATACCACTTGCCACAAGAGCACTACTGGCGTTCGGGTTCATCGGGTTTGCGGTGGTTTTCGCCTGGCGAAATGCAACAACGCCAGCGACAGCAATAAATGAACCTGCCGTCACTAAAGCAAAAGCGAGTGCTTTTGCATCTGTAAAATGCCAAGGTTCCATCGGTATCAACTTGGCTGTGAAAGCCATGAGGCCGGCAATAACGAGCACCACGACAACTGGTGGAATTTTTAACTCTAAAGTTCGCATTCCGATACTCCTTATTTATCGCTAGATTTGATACCATGAGTGGCGTTATGTCACACAATACTATTGCTTTGAATCAACAGCGTCAGCCACTAGACCACCTTGAGTCGGTCTGGTTATTTGGCTATGGCTCATTGATTTATAAAGCGGATTTCCCTTATATACAACGTCGACCTGCAAAAATTCATGGCTGGTTACGGCGTTTTTGGCAAGGTTCGCACGATCACCGCGGCACACCCGAAGCACCCGGTCGCGTCGCAACATTAATTGAAACACCTGGCGCAGTATGCGCCGGTATGGCCTATGAAGTCACGCCCGATGTGTTTGCTCACCTTGATCATCGTGAGAAAAATGGTTATCTGCGCTTTTTTACTGAGTTTGAGTGGCTCGATGGTTCGGGCTCGGTAACCGGCTTAGTTTATGTTGCAGGCCCAGATAACGACGCCTTTTTAGGCGAAGCACCGGAAACGGAAATTGCAGCCCATATTGCGCGTTCAGAAGGGCCGAGTGGACCCAACGATGAGTATTTACTGAAGCTAGCAGATGCCTTGCGTGAGCTAGGCGAACACGATGACCATGTGTTCGCCATTGAGGCGGCGCTAAAAAAGCAGGCTTAAGCTTGTTTCTTCGCCGGTTTTTCCGAAACGTAAATCGTGATGGTGCCGTCAATTACCATGGTTCCGTCGGCTCGAAAGCCTTGCACGGATACCGGTAAGTCACCAACTTGCCAAGCAGCCGGATCGCTTTTAGCTACAATTCGAATATCACTGTCAGCTTTGGCGGTGTAGTTCACCTGCATCCCTTTTGGAATCCAGCGCAGATGCTTGGGAATGGATGCTTCTGCTAATGCTCCCATTGCCATTTCTAAACCATTACACAGCGCAATGGCATGTACCGTGCCAATGTGATTTGCAACCGCCTTACGTTTTTTAAATGTCAGCACGCAATGATTCGGTTCTAAGACTTCAATGGTTGGTTTAATGGTTTTGAAATAGGGTGCTTTTGCGGCAAACATACGCGAAAAAAGCGCGCGCCCAAAAGGATACTTCAACGTTTTATGGTAAAGCTTCAACAAGTAATTATCAGTCATGATTTACGCCATTTTTAAATGTTCAGCAGCAAGAATCCAAAACCAATTCGGTTCTGACGATGATTATAGTCAAGTAATGTCTCGCCGTAGCCCGAGAAGAACTGTATATAGAAGCGCAGACCATCTGGCTTGCTTGAATTCACTGGGTGGGTGAAATCAAGTTGCCATGAGCCTTTATCCCACGAAAGCTCGCGGGTAATTCGCGTCAAACTATACGTGCTGAGTGAGCTCCGCCATGAAAAGCGATTTTCAAAGTTACCTCGGTAACGCACTAAATCTGGGTTATCATCGTCATCACCAGTTTCATTAATCCGTTGCTTCCAAGTGGTTTCCCAAATAACAGGGCCCCATTCAGCCGCACCACCGAAGTAAATGTAGTTCCAACTACGTGAATCGGGCTTGCGTTGTCCGTTCGACTCATGCGCTAAGCCAGCCTTGGCAAAACGCACTTCAGCATCACCGGGTAGAAAATCCCACGTGTCTTTCCAAGGCAGAATATAAAACACTTCTGGCTTATAGTTGGTGCTACGAAACGGTGAAGAATCTTCTGAATTCCAAGCCTGCCACAATGAAGTTTGCGAGTAAGCCACCCATAAGTCACCGTCTAACAGAAGATCTTCAAGTAGCTTGGTGCGAAGTGATAACTGCAGCTTCACCTCATTCGGCTTAGAACTCTCTAATGGCGTACCCGCACCACGTGAAGGCGAGCTCGGTTGCATGTTAATATTCGAGCTATGATGTACCGGCAGAATAAAGTTGGGATTAAATGTTCGTAACTCGAAAATGCCGCGTTTTTGCTCTTCCCCAAGCTCCCAAAAACGTCCAATCAAATCAATTTCTTTGAATGTCTCGGCGTCAATCTCTTGCTCTTGCTCAGTTTCGGACAAATCCTGTCCGTACACTAAAGGTGTCACCAGAAGTAATGCGATAAGACTCGCTTTACGCATCCACATAGTACTTCTCCACTAGGTCTGCGCCACACAGTAACGACGGCGTGTAATAACCACCTTGCGGCGATTGCGCCATAATGAATTGTGCGACATCCACACCACCGTAACTCGTGAGTTTGTAGCCATTCATTACTTTAATACGCAGCGTTTGCACTTCGCCTTTATCATTTTTGGCCTCACCCCAAACATACGTAATGGCCTGCTCAAGTTGCTTGTCGCTTGGCCCGGGTGGCTGCTGCTCAATTTTCTTCTCAAGAAATTTTTTCATAAATTCAAAACGCAGCAGCCAACGGAACCAATTCAAACGTTTTAATTTTTTCACAAGGTTTGGCGACGCTGGAATATACACTTCAATGTTAGGAATGCCGCTGGTGTAATAAGCCGTTGAGACATCACCCCAAGGGATTGTCATGGCGAATTTCTCACCGTTTCCAAAATCTATATAGCGGGTGTGATAAGCCAATGGCACGCTGGTGATCTTGCCATCTTGGCGAACTGCACCGCCTTCGCCTAACCGACGAACACTCGTTTTAGCCGTACCGCGACTCATGCGCGAAGCAGAATCAAAGCCAAGAGTCAGTGATGTCGCATCGGGTAGTTGTTGCTTAAGCTTTGCTGCCACACAGTCAGTTGGAATAACGTCAAAACCCACGCCTGGACATAACACCACGCCTGCATCTAACGCTCGTTGATGTTGTGCGTGTGCATATTCAAATACGCCCAACTCACCGGTGATATCGGTGTAGTGGGTTTTGCTGGCAAGACACGCTTCAATCATCGGCGCTGCGGTGACTTCAAACGGACCGGCGCAGTGCACCACGACATCAATGTCCGCTAATGCTTGCTGGAGCGCCTGAGTATCAGTTAAATCAACCACAACCGATGGTAATTCAAGCTCGCCAGCAAGACGGTGAATGGCTTCGCTATTACGCCCTGCAAGTACTGGTGTTAACCCTTGGGCTTTGGCGTGTTTTGCCATGAGTGTGCCGGTGTAGCCATTGGCACCATAAATCATCCATTTCATATCATTTCTCTCGCATTTTTGTTACGGCGCTGGTGGCATTATGCATACGTGCCGCAGCAGCTACTTCTTTGCTGACAATGGTTTTCCCGACTGGAGATAACGCCACGCCAGCCAGCTTTAAGTGCTGAATGCCGAACGGAATACCAATAATGGTAATAAATAAGGCAATGGCTGATACGAGGTGCCCTAACGCCAACCACCAACCGAGGAAAACAAACCACAGTACATTCCCGAGACAGCCAAGGCTACCCGTGCCGAGATCGCCTCGCTGGGTTAACTCTTCGCGGTCAATGGCTTCTTGACCAAATGGGAAAAATGAGAACATGCCAATAACGAAACACGAACGACCCCATGGAATTCCAACGATAGTGATAAATGCGATTAAACCTGCGAACCACCAGCCCAGCCCCATGATGGCACCGCCCAATATAAACCACAGAATATTTCCTAATGTACGCATGTTGAATGTCCTTTTACGCGCAAAATGTACCAGATAGCCTCAGTGTAAATCGCAAAAGGTTTGTAAACCACCTCGAAATTTTTTCTGGCTTAACTATGTTAGTAAGTAACATCAAAACAGGAGGTTGATTATGAAAACTTTACAGGCATTGATTTTGGCATCATTGGCAACCGTTTCGTTGACCGCTTGCTCACAACAAGAGCAAGAAGATACGCGTGAAAAGGCGCAATCGTCACTGGAACAAGCCACTGAAGCCACTAAACAGGCGGCTGGCGACGCAGCAGATTTTGCTCGTGAAACCGCCGAACGCACTGGCGACTTTTTAAGTGACAGTGCCATCACAGCGCGCGTGAAAACGGCATTATTTGAAGCTGACCAAGTCAGTGCCGGAAACATTAATGTCGAGACCATCAACGGCCATGTTGTACTTAGCGGGGTTGTCGCAACATCTGAAGAAGCCGACCTTGCTGTGCAACTTGCACAAGGCGTTGAAGGTGTGAAATCAGTAGAAAATGATATTGAAGTGCAAGAATAACCTTGAGCTCTGATAGCTAAGACGGCGCTCTCGGGCGCCGTTTTTTTTCTAAACATGAATCACGATATGACTTATGCCAAAGTCGAATAATCCAAACCGTGCTGGTATGCGTTACACTCTTTATAGCAACGTTTTTTATCAAGGAGCAACGCATGTCGAATACTTATACCCCACCAAAAGTTTGGCAGTGGGATCAAGAAAGTGGCGGTAAGTTTGCCTCAATTAATCGACCAATTGCTGGCGCAACGCATGACAAAGAGCTGCCTGTAGGAAAACACCCGCTACAACTTTACTCATTGGCCACCCCTAATGGCGTGAAAGTAACGGTGATGTTAGAGGAACTACTCGAACTTGGTATCACTGAAGCTGAATACGATGCGCATTTGGTACAAATTCTAGAAGGTGACCAATTCAGCAGTGGTTTTGTTGCCGTCAATCCGAATTCAAAAATCCCTGCGTTGCTCGATGTGAGCACCCAGCCACCGAAGCGCGTTTTCGAATCGGGTTCCATCTTGCTGTATTTGGCAGAAAAATTTAATGCGTTCATACCTAACGAGCCCGCGAATCGAACCGAAACATTAAATTGGTTGTTCTGGCAAATGGGTAGTGCGCCACTGCTAGGCGGTGGATTCGGCCACTTTTATGCCTATGCGCCGGAGAAGTACGAGTATCCGATTAACCGCTACACCATGGAAATTAAACGCCAACTGGATGTATTAGACCGCCAATTGGCGGAAAATACCTACATTGCTGGTGACGAATACACCATTGCCGACATGGCAATATGGCCTTGGTACGGCGCACTAGTAACTAATCAAGTGTATGATGCAGCCGAGTTTATTGAAGCGCATAAGTACAAAAATGTTCTGCGTTGGGCAGAATTAATTGCCAAGCGTCCAGCAGTACAGCGCGGACGTATTGTCAATAAAACCTGGGGTGACTTAAATAAGCAGTTACATGAACGACATGATGCCAGTGACTTTAAATTGAGAACGCAGGATAAATTAGAGAAATAATAGAGAGAAGAGCCGCGCTACAATGCGCGGCTTTTTGGTACTAACTAAGCTTTCTTAAAGGCGCGAACAATAAAGAGTAAGACCACAGCGCCAATCGTGGCGACAACGATACTCCAGATGATACCGCCACCGCTCGATACCCCTAAAAAGTTAAACAGAAAACCACCTATCATCGCACCAATTACGCCGATAACCATGTTGCCGATGAGACCAAAGCCGCCGCCTTTCACTAACGTGCCTGCAAGCCATCCGGCAATGATACCGACCAATAAGAACCATAAAATGCCCATGATCATCTCCTTTTTCTTGTTTTAACAGGTTCTTAGTAAGCGTAGCAGGAGTTTGAAATAAATAAACTTGCATACCTAGCAGATCTAGGTATAAGCTTTATACCTAACAGTTCTAGGTATAACTGGATATTTTATATGAACCTCTCAAAAGATCTCATGGCGGCCTCTTCCACACCCATCGTTTTGGGCGTTATTGCTGAAGGCGAAACCTATGGCTATGAAATTGTAAAACGCGTTGAAGAGCTCTCAGGTGGTGCCCTTCAGTGGACTGACGGCATGTTGTACCCGTTACTTCATCGACTCGAAAAACAAGGCTATTTAGGCTCCCGCTGGCTGGTCGGTGACTCCAATAGAAAGCGCAAATACTACGCTATTACCGACGAGGGTATTGCCGCTTTGAATGAACAACGCCAGCAATGGCAAGTAATTAACAATGCGCTCAACCAAATTTGGCGCGATATGACACGGAGCGATGACCATGATGTCCAATTCGTCTAATCAACCCTTTGAACTTGAGCAAAACATTGCGCAGTGGCGCGAATTTGTCCTTCGGCGTGCCGCTATTCTTGAAGAAGATGCTGATGAACTCGAAAGCCATTTGCGCGACCAAATTGACGCGTTATTAGAGCGCGGGTTGCACGCCGATGAAGCGTTCCTTGTCGCCACTAAACGCATTGGTAATCTTGAGGCCGTATCGAAAGAGTATGCTGAAGTGCATGCGGGGAGACTGTGGCGCAATATTGTTTGGGGCACTGATAAACCGTCATGGAACACCGACTTTTATCTTGCCTTACTGCTGGCGTGTTGCGCGGCGGTGCTATTTCACTTGCCCAAACTGTTTGGAGTCACGCCCGAAACCCACGAATGGGTATTTGCACGCAATTTCACCTTGTTCTGCTTGCCTATGCTCGGCGCTTATTACGTGGTGAAGCATCAACTTGGGCAACGCGGCTGGTACTGGTTAGTTGGTGCTTCTCTGGGAATTGCTACGGTGATAAATTTGATGCCCTGGCAAGCCGAGTCGGCAACACAATCGCTAAGTCTAATTCATCTCCCCCTATTACTCTGGTTTCTAGTTGGCGTTCTCTACACCGGCAACTGGTGGCAAACCGATGGGCGACGCATGGACTTTGTTCGCTACTCGGGTGAATACGCTATTTATTTTGTATTGCTAGCGCTGGGTGGTATGACGTTAATCGTCTTAACGAATGGCATGTTTTGGTTGATTGGCATGAACATCGAGTGGTTTACGCATCAATGGCTACTACCTAGTGGTGTTATGGGAGCCGTGATTATTGTCGGCTGGTTAGTTGAAGCAAAACAGGGCGCGGTTGAGAATATGGCACCTGTACTGGCTCGCATTTTCACACCTTTATTCACCTTATTGATGCTGACGTTTTTAGTGATCATGTTCGTCACCGGGCGCAGTTTTGATGTTGAACGAGAGCTTTTAATTGGTCTTGATGCGCTGTTGATTGTGGTGTTGGGCTTGGTCTTGTACGCGGTGTCGTCTCGCGAATCAAACAAAGCACCTAGCATTTTTGATCGCCTACAATGGCTGCTCATTGTGTCGGCATTATTGGTTGATGTGTTGGCATTAGTCGCTATCGGTGGCCGCATTGCCGACATGGGCTTTACCGCCAACCGTACCGCAGCAATGGGCGAAAACCTCATATTATTGGTTAGTTTAAGCGGTTACGCTTGGTTGTACTGGCGGTTTATACGCGGCCAACGTTCATTTGCTCTACTGGAGCAATGGCAAACTCGGTTCATTCCCGTGTACGCCATTTGGGCTGCAATTGTCGTGTTTCTATTCCCACTGGTGTTTGGGTTCTAGCGGCAGAATTAATGATCGTGGTCATGGTCGTGATGGTGATGGTGATGAACACTCCCATCACGACAAATTTCACCAGGCAGTTCCAGTTCAATGGTGGTGTGACTCAACTGAAACGGCAGCAGGGCTTTGTCTATGGCGTCTTTCAAATAGCGGCGTTGCTCACTTTCAATATCTTCATCAAGCACCAAATGTGCGGTTAATACGTGATGTTCACCGTCAAGCGACCAAAAATGAAGGTGATGCACGTCTACCACATTCGGTAATTGCTTCAAGGTTGCGGTGACGGTTTCCACCGTGCCATTGTCCGGCGCGGCTTGGAAAAATAAGCGGGCGGTTTCGTGCAAGTTGCGAATCACGTTAAACAAAATGAACACCGTGAAGGCAATGGAAAGCAGCGGATCGAGAATCGGCCAATCCACAAATAATAGCACGATGCCGACAATCAGCACCGCAACCCAGCCCAGCACATCTTCCATTAAGTGCCAGTTGATCACACGTTCATTTAAGCTTTTACCTTTCGACAGTTTAAACGCGGCAAAGCCATTTACCGCAATGCCGAGAACTGCTAATGCAATCATGCCATCAGCCATAGGCATTTGTGGGTTCCACAGGCGTGGAATTGCTTCAACTAAGACCCAAGTCGAGCCAATAATTAGCACCACCGCGTTAATAAAGGCGCCCGCCAAACTCAACCGGCGATACCCATAGGTAAACTGATTATTCGCGCGCTTACGGCCTAATTTGTTGAGTATCCACGCCATACCCAGTGATAAGCTATCGCCCAAATCATGTACCGCATCTGCCAAAATAGCCGTACTGTTGGTTAGCACACCACCAACAAATTCAATAATGGTGAAACAAAAGTTAAGCAAAAACGCCCAACCAAGACGTTCCGATGCCATATCTTTGCTGTGATCGTGATGGTGTCCCATAGTTTTTCCGTTAGCGCTTCATCATGAGTGTTTTTAGCATGTCATCACCGGTATCGGTGTTCAATGTAATTAGCGACCAAACAGCTGATAGAACGAGAATAACCGTGTGCGTAATCCAACTATCGAAATTAATATCAACTACAAAGCTAATAAGCCACGCGCCCAAATAGGTGAGGCCAATACTTGGCACGCAGAAAATGGCGAAGGCTACCGAAACAATCACGGTAGCCAGTACAACGTTGAGTAATTTTTTTAGCATGAATAAACTTTAAGTATTAAGGTTTTGAAGGCCAGAATACTATGTATCTGGGTTGTTGACTATCAACCAAACAAACACGCAGCTCGCGAAATACTGAAAGGCACCCGTTAACGACATGCCTCCAGCTTGGGTTTGCCACATTTGCATGAGCGCGCCGCCGAATACACCAAAATAACCAAACCAAACGACAATGCCAACGCCTGCACCGTAGAGTGCGAACGCTTTGCGCTGATTAAATTCTTTTGCTGCCGCCTTACGAGCTTGCCACATTTGCCAACAGCCAATAAATAACAACAACGCCGCAATTAATTCGCTCGTGATAATGACAACCACTGCCGTCCATACGACCGATGGCGCTGTTATTGCAGGAAAAATTGAGTGTGGATATACGCTATGGTCAGCGAGAGAGAGTACGTACGCTATGGCAGCATAGCATGCTTCTATATTGGCAATATTTTGTAGCGCATAGAGCAGAGCCATAAGCCCAAGGAGTAAAACGAAAATACATTTAAAGGTGCGGATCATGAGATGCTCTCCGATACGTTGGGATTATTCCCGCCCCAAAGTATAGACACCTTTGAAAATTATGAACGCCGCGCAATAAAAAGGGCTCCGAAGAGCCCTTTCATTTTTGAATCGTGTGATTATTCAACCGTAACCGATTTTGCCAAGTTGCGCGGCTGATCCACGTCGGTGCCTTTGATGATGGCAACGAAGTAGGAGAGCAACTGAAGCGGAATGGTATATACAATTGGTGCAATTAGTTCGTCACAGTGCGTGACGTTGATGACGCGCATGCTGTCGTCGCCCTTGAAGTGGGCGTCTTTGTCGGCAAACACATACATGATGCCGCCACGAGCACGAACTTCTTCAACATTTGATTTAAGCTTCTCAAGCAATTCGTCGTTTGGTGCCACCACAATCACCGGCATATCAGCGTCAATGAGTGCCAATGGGCCGTGCTTCAATTCACCAGCTGCATATGCTTCCGCGTGAATATAAGAAATTTCTTTAAGTTTTAACGCACCTTCCATCGCAATGGGGTATTGCGTGCCACGGCCTAAGAACAAGCTATGGAACTTGTCCGCAAACTCAGGCGCTAAGGCTTCAATGCGGTCACTTAACAATAACGCTTCTTCGAGCTTAGCTGGCAACGTTTTCAGCGATTTCAACACAGCTTCTTGTTGCGAAGCTGGCATACCGCGGAACTGACCTATGGCCAAGGTTAACATCAACAGCCCGACTAACTGGGTGGTGAATGCTTTGGTTGATGCCACGCCAATCTCGGTGCCGGCACGCGTCATATACGCTAAGTCTGATTCGCGCACCATTGATGAGGTACTGACGTTACAAATGGTCAGGCTGCCTTTGTAGCCTAACTCTTTGCTTAATCGCAGTGCCGCCAAGGTGTCCGCGGTTTCGCCAGACTGTGAAATGGTGACCAACAAGCTATTGGGATGCACGTGCGATTGGCGATAACGAAATTCAGAGGCAATTTCAACGTTACATGACACGCCCGCCATAGATTCGAGCCAATAGCGCGCGACCATGCCCGCATGGTACGACGTACCACACGCCACAATTTGGACGTGCTCGATGTCTTTTAACAGCTCTAATGAGCCATTGCCGAACACATCGTCTGCTACATGACCATCAACAATACGGCCTTCTATAGCGTTGCGCACTGCGCTTGGCTGCTCATGAATTTCTTTGAGCATAAAGTGACGATACTCACCTTTACCACCAGCGTCATAGTTACCGTCTGATTCGTGAATTTCGCGTTCAACACGTTCGCCCTTAGCGTCATAAACCTTCACTTCGGTGCGGTTAATGTCAGCCATGTCGCCTTCTTCGAGGTACATGAACTTTCGTGTTACGGGTAACAATGCGAGTTGGTCTGAGGCGACAAAGTTCTCGCCAATACCTAAACCAACTACCAACGGGCTACCCGAGCGAGCAACGACCAAACGACCAGGTTCACGGCAATCCATCACGACGGTACCGTAGGCGCCTTCAAGTTGTCGCACGGTGGCTTGCACAGCTTCAAATAAATCATCGTGGGTTTTACGTTCGTGATGCACTAAGTGACAAATCACTTCGGTGTCGGTATCTGAGGCAAAGGTATAGCCTAAGCCTTTTAACTGCTCACGTAATTTATCGTGGTTTTCGATAATGCCGTTATGCACAACGGCAATGCAGTCTTCTGAAATATGCGGGTGAGCGTTTGCTTCGGTAACGCCGCCATGGGTTGCCCAACGGGTATGTGCGATACCAGTTGTGCCCGATAGTGGGTGCTCACCAACGGCATCTTTTAATGCCTGAACTTTACCAGTGCGGCGAACGCTCTCGATTACGCCTTGTTCGTTTAATACAGCCAAACCCGCAGAATCGTAACCGCGGTATTCAAGACGCTTTAAACCTTCAATGAGAATTTCGCTAATACGGCGCTCTGAAGTTGCGCCAACAATTCCACACATATCGCTTATCCTTTTTTCACTGGACGTTGCCAGCCACTAATATTCCGTTGTTTACCGCGCGCAACCGCTAGCTCTTCGTCTTCGACACTTTTGGTCACCGTTGACCCAGCGCCTACCGTTGCGTTTTTGCCAACGCGAACCGGTGCAACTAATGAGCTATTTGAGCCGATAAATGCGCCATCATCAATCTCGGTCACAAATTTATTTACACCGTCGTAATTACAGGTGATAGTGCCCGCGCCTATGTTCACGCCAGCACCAATTTGTGCGTCACCAAGGTAGGTGAGGTGGCTCGCTTTTGAGCCTTTACCCATGCGCGTTTTCTTAATTTCGACAAAGTTGCCAACTTGCACACCTTCGGCTAAGTCAGCACCTGGGCGTAAACGCGCAAACGGGCCAATGGCACAGTTCTCAGCTAACACAGCGTCTTCAATGACACTATTGGCTTTCACGCGTGAACCGGCGCCAATTTTACAATTACGCAGTACACAGTTGCTTTCGATAACGACGCCTTCACCAAGTTCCACTCGGCCTTCAAAAATAACATTCACGTCAACCACAACGTCGTTGGCAATGATCACTTCACCGCGCACATCCACACGCGCTGGGTCCATCAATGTAGCGCCGTCTAACATGAGCTGTTCTGCTTGACGAGCTTGATAGGCACGCTCTAGTCCAGCTAGTTGCACGCGATTATTCGCACCTTCAACTTCGCTAATCGCTTGTGGCTGCGCCGTTGCAATGGTCACACCTTCGTCGGCTGCCATCGCCACAATATCGGTGAGATAGTATTCGCCTTGGGCGTTGTTGTTCGACAGATTGCTTAGCCAGCGTTTCAACGCAGCGCTGTTTACGGCCATCATGCCAGTGTTCACTTCGGTAATGGCTAATTGCTCTGAATTTGCGTCTTTTTGCTCAACAATACCTACGACAGCGCCATTCACATCGCGCACAATACGCCCATAACCGCTAGGATCAGGCAAGGTTACTGTCAACAACGCCAATTCGGTATTGGCCGCTGCGTCTAGTAAAACGCGTAGCGTTTCTGTACGCGTAAGCGGAACGTCGCCGTATAAAATCAATACCGTTTCATTATCATCCAAATACGGCACGACTTGTTGCACAGCGTGGCCAGTACCTAATTGTTCGGCTTGCTCAACAAAATTCAATTGCTGCCCAGCAAGTTTATCCATTAATACATCGCCACCATGGCCATAAATAACGTGCACATGCGCAGGTGTTAAGGTGCGCGCGATATCAATCACGTGTTGAACCATCGGTTTATGGGCAACCGGATGCAGCACTTTCGGCAATGCCGAACGCATACGTGTGCCTTTACCTGCGGCGAGTACAACAACACTCAGAGACATGAATCCTTCCGTTTCTGTATTCAAAAAAGTTAATGGGCTATTTTAATGCTGTTTACAACAAATTAACAGGCGAAAAAAAGACCCGCAAACCGAGATTTACGGGTCTTTTCATTTTCTTAAAGCTGGCGTGCTGATTATTTACGCAATTTGCGAATAACCTGCAACTGAGCCATCGCTCGAGCCAGTTCTGCTGCCGCTTCTGCGTAGCTTAAGTCAGAACTTTGATCTGCAATTGCTTCTTCAGCGTGTTTCTTGGCTTCAAGAGCTTTTTGTTCATCAAGCTCTTCACCACGAATGGCCGTATCAGCAAGGACCGAGACGTTATGCGGCTGCACTTCAAGCACACCACCAGCAACGTAGATGATTTCTTCTTCGCCACCTTCTTTCACCACACGAACCATACCTGGCTTAATCGTGGTTAAAAGCGGGGCGTGACCTGGGTGAATACCCAGCTCACCTTCGCTACCGGTCACTTGCAGGGTCTCAACGGCACCAGAGAACAAACGTTCTTCGGCGCTGACCACATCAAGCTGTACAGTTTTAGCTGCCATTTAAACCTCCCGGTTTATTACATTTTCTTGGCTTTTTCGACCGCTTCTTCGATGCTACCAACCATGTAGAACGCTTGTTCTGGAAGGTCGTCGTAGTCACCGTTTAAGATGCCTTTAAAGCCAGCGATGGTATCTTTCAACGATACATATTTACCTGGTGAGCCGGTGAATACTTCAGCAACGAAGAATGGCTGTGACAGGAAACGCTGAATTTTACGCGCACGAGCTACGGTCATCTTGTCTTCTTCAGACAATTCGTCCATACCCAAGATTGCGATGATATCTTTCAGCTCTTTGTAACGCTGTAATACTGACTGAACGCCACGCGCCGTGTCGTAGTGTTCTTTACCGATTACCAATGGGTCCAACTGACGTGAAGTTGAATCCAACGGGTCAACCGCAGGGTAGATACCCAATGACGCGATGTCACGTGACAGTACAACGGTCGCATCTAAGTGAGCGAACGTGGTTGCTGGTGACGGGTCGGTCAAGTCATCCGCAGGTACGTAAACGGCCTGGATTGACGTGATTGAACCAGTTTTGGTTGAGGTAATACGTTCTTGAAGTACACCCATCTCTTCTGCAAGAGTTGGCTGGTAACCTACCGCAGAAGGCATACGACCTAACAATGCTGATACTTCCGTACCGGCTAGGGTATAACGGTAGATGTTATCTACGAAGAACAGAACGTCACGACCTTCGTCACGGAACTTCTCTGCCATAGTCAAACCGGTTAACGCAACGCGCAAACGGTTACCTGGAGGCTCGTTCATCTGACCGTAGACCAATGCTACTTTGTCGAGTACGTTTGAATCTTTCATTTCGTGATAGAAGTCATTACCCTCACGCGTACGCTCACCAACACCTGCGAATACTGAGTAGCCGCTGTGCTCGATAGCGATGTTACGGATAAGCTCCATCATGTTTACGGTTTTACCTACACCCGCACCACCGAACAGACCAACTTTACCACCCTTAGCGAACGGACAAATCAAGTCGATTACCTTGATGCCTGTCTCTAACAGCTCAGTTGCACTTGACTGTTCTTCGTACGACGGTGCAGCACGGTGAATAGACATACGCTCTTCTTCACCGATATCACCCGCTTCATCAATTGGCTCGCCCAATACGTTCATGATACGACCGAGGGTTTGTTTACCCACTGGTACCATGATTGGCTCGCCGGTGTTTTGAACGGTAATTCCACGACGCAGACCGTCAGTAGTACCAAGTGCGATACCACGCACGATACCACCGCCTAACTGCTGCTGAACTTCCAGGGTCAGACCCTTGAGGTCACCGTCGGTCACCTGCAGCGCGTCGTATACCTTTGGCACGTCTGTTTGTGGAAATTCGATATCCACAACCGCGCCAATAATTTGCACGACCTTACCTTGACTCATGACATTTCCTCTAACTCTAAAATTCTTGCAAGCTTCGCCTTAAACCGCTTCGGCGCCCGATACAATTTCCGAAATTTCCTGCGTGATCGCTGCTTGGCGTGCTTTGTTGTACACCAATTGCAGTTGATCGATGAGGTCTTCGGCGTTGTCGGTAGCGGCTTTCATTGCCACCATCCGCGCTGCCTGTTCACTAGCGATGTTGTCCACTACGCCCTGATACACAGTCGCTTCAACATAACGACGGATCAGTAATTCTAAAATTGGCTGTGGATTCGGCTCATACAAGTAGTCCCAGCTACCTGATTGAACTTCGTCACGAGACTCAGCTTTTGGCAACGGTAGCAATTGCGCTATCGTTGGTTCTTGCTTCATGGTGTTCACAAACTTGTTATACACCACAAACAGGCGGTCGATTTTGCCTTCATCAAAGGCATCCAACATTACCTGTACAGTCCCGAGCACATCATTCACGCTTGGCTTATCACCAAGACCTGATTTTTGCGCCAGTAAACGGCCTCCAAAGCGTTTAAAGAAACCCGTAGCCTTGTTACCAATTGCTGCGAAATCAACTTCTACGCCACTGTCTTTGTTTGCTTTAGCATGCTTAACCACCGCTTTAAATTCATTGGTGTTTAAGCCGCCACACAAACCACGGTCAGTTGAAATCACAATGTAACCAACTCGTTTCACATCACGCTCTTCTAAGTACGGATGCTTATATTCTAAGTTGGCATGGGCAACATGGCCGATCACCTTGCGAATGCTGTCCGCATACGGACGGCTTGAAGCCATACGTTCCTGCGCCTTTTTCATTTTAGACGCAGCAACCATCTCCATTGCACTGGTGATCTTCTGAGTATTGTTAATACTCCCGATCTTGGTTTTTATCTCTTTACCGCCGGCCATGATATTCTCCTGTTAACTCAACGACTTGTGGCCACACATTGTGTAGCCACGCTCCGCTTACCAAGACTGCGTTTTCTTGAAGGCTTTAAGGCCTTCGTGCAGCTTCGCTTCGATGTCGTCGTTATAGTTGCCAGTTTTATCAATATCAGCCATCAGTTCAGCGTGCTCGCTACGCATGTACGAAATTAACGCACCTTCGAAGTCGAGGATTTTGTCTTTCTCTACGTCTTTCAGGTAACCCTTTTCTGCAGAGAAGATAGACACTGCCATTTCAGCCACGCTCATTGGCTTATATTGGTTTTGCTTCATCAGTTCAGTAACACGCTGACCGTGCTCAAGCTGTGCACGCGTTGCTTCGTCTAAGTCTGAAGCGAACTGCGCGAACGCTGCCAATTCACGATACTGTGCTAATGCTAAACGGATACCACCACCAAGTTTCTTAATGATCTTGGTTTGTGCTGCACCACCGACACGCGATACCGAGATACCAGCGTTAACAGCTGGACGGATACCGGCGTTGAACAAGTCAGTTTCTAAGAAGATCTGACCGTCGGTGATTGAAATCACGTTGGTTGGTACGAACGCTGATACGTCACCCGCTTGGGTTTCGATAATCGGAAGCGCTGTTAATGAACCGGTTTGACCTTTCACTTCACCGTTGGTGTACTTTTCAACGTAGTCAGCGTTTACACGCGCTGCACGCTCAAGTAGACGTGAGTGAAGATAGAAAACGTCACCTGGGTATGCTTCACGACCTGGCGGACGACGTAGCAACAATGAGATTTGACGATAAGCAACCGCTTGCTTCGACAAGTCATCGTATACGATTAGTGCGTCTTCACCGCGGTCACGGAAGTATTCACCCATGGTACAACCTGAGTAGGCTGCCAAGTATTGCAACGCTGCTGATTCAGAAGCAGATGCTGCAACAACAATGGTGTTTTCCAATGCGCCGTGTTCTTCAAGCTTGCGTACCACGTTCGCGATAGTCGATGCTTTCTGACCAATAGCGACGTAAACACACTTAATGCCTGAGTTTTTCTGGTTGATGATGGCATCGATTGCCAAGGCCGTTTTACCGGTTTGACGGTCACCGATGATCAACTCACGCTGACCACGACCTACTGGAATCATAGCATCGATTGATTTGTAACCAGTTTGTACTGGTTGATCAACTGATTGACGCTCGATTACACCTGGTGCGATTTTTTCAACTGGCTCAAAGCCGTCCGCTTCAATCGGACCTTTACCGTCAATTGGTTCACCCAAGGTGTTAACTACGCGGCCTAACAAGGCACGACCAACCGGAACTTCTAAGATACGGCCAGTAGATTTAACTTTTACGCCTTCTTGCAAATCAGCGTATGGACCCATAACAACGGCACCAACGGTGTCGCGCTCAAGGTTCAATGCGATTGCGTAACGATTGCCAGGAAGCTCAACCATCTCACCTTGCATACAGTCTGCAAGGCCGTGAATGCGAATAATACCGTCGGTTACAGATACGATGGTACCTTCGTTACGAGCTTCACTGACCACTTCGAACTGTTCAATTCGTTTTTTGATCAGCTCTGCGATTTCATTTGAATTCAGTTGCATGCTCAAGTCCCCAATTAGGATTGCAGTGCGTGTGCAAGTCGATCTAACTTGCCGCGCACCGTGCCGTCGATTACCGTATCACCAGCTTTAATGTATAAGCCACTGACAATTGCTGCATCGACAGTGCAATTCAGCTTAACTTTGCGTGAAAAACGTTGTTCTAACGTTTTCGCTAGATTGTCCTGCTGTTTCTTCGTCAATTTCACCGCTGACGTCACATCGACTGCGATTTCTTTTTCGTAGTCGGCGCGCAGTTCAGCAAACAACGCAACCACAGCAGATAAAGCTTTCAAACGGCCATTTTCGGCCATAACGCGAACAAAATTCTGGGCTTTTTCGTCCAGTTGCTCACCACATACGTTGATGAAAACTTCAACTTTCTTTTCTAGCGTTTCGGCGCTGCTCAAAAACGTAGCCATGGTGCCGTCATTTGCTACCGCAGCAGCAAAGGCCAACATTTCGTGCCATTTTTCGATAGCGCCGTTCTCTACTGCAAAATCAAAAGCTGCTTTTGCATAGGGGCGAGCAACCGTAGTCAATTCTGACATTTGCACAAACCCCTTTGGTTAGAGTTCAGCGACCAGTTTTTCAACGATGTCACTGTGAGCGTCTTTATCAATTTCACGCTCGATGATTTTGCTTGCACCGGCAACAGCTAATACAGCTACTTGCTTGCGCAATTCTTCGCGTAAGCGATTGCGTTCCGCTTCAACTTCAGCGTGACCAGCAGCGATAATTGCTTCGCGCTCAGTCTCACCACGTTGCTTGCCTTCTTCAACCGTTTGCTCAGCGCGTTTCTTCGCTTGAGCAATGATTTCAGCAGCTTGCGCTTTCGCTTCTTTCAGTTCGTCAGCAATCTTTGCCTGAGCAAGCTCTAAGTCTTTTTCGGCACGTTCGCCGGCTGCAAGACCATCAGCAATTTTCTTCTGACGAGCTTCAATCGCATTATTTAGCGGAGGCCATACGAACTTCATACAAAACAGTACGAAGACGATGAACGCGATTAATTCTCCGATCAGGGTCATGTTTATATTCATTAACCCCCCCTCCTATAAGTTCTATCGTTCGAAAGTTGAATGGCTTATTAAGCAGCGAACAATAAGAACATGGCGATACCAACACCGATCATAGCAACGGCGTCGATAAGACCAGCTAGGATGAACATTTTAACTTGCAAAGATGGCGCTAATTCTGGCTGACGTGCACACGCTTCCAAGAATTTACCACCCATGTTACCGAAGCCAAGACCAGTACCGATAGCACCGAAACCGATCAATAAAGCTACAGCGATGTATTTAAGACCTAATGCTAGTTCCATTGTTTTCTCCAATATTTCAAAGGTTAATGTTAAAAAGTAAAACTAAATAAAAACAAAAATTAATGGCTTTCTGAGCTGGCCATGCTTAAGTAAACAATGGTCAGCATCATGAATACGAACGCCTGCAGCACGATAACCAGAATGTGGAATACCGCCCATACAAAGTGCAGTGGCAACTGGAATAGGCCAATGGCACCAATCAAAATGAAGATCATTTCACCAGCGTACAAGTTACCAAATAGACGCAACGCCAATGAAAACGGCTTCGCAACCAATGCAATAAGCTCAAGCAATAAGTTAAATGGAATTAACAGTGCCTGAACAACTGGGTTGCTTGCGCTAAACGGGTGTAACGTTAATTCTTTTATGAAGCCCATCACGCCTTTAATGCGGATTGAGTAGCCAATCATTAATAAGAATACGCCGATAGCCAAACCTGCAGTCATGTTTAAGTCGGTAGTTGGTACAATCTTCATGTAGACATCATGCGAGTCCATACCGAAGAACGTTGCGCCAACCCAACCAGCAAATGCAGGTAGGAAGTCAACTGGAATCAAATCCATCAGGTTCATCAAGAAAACCCAGACGAAAATGGTTAAAGCGAGTGGAGCAATAAGTTTGCTCTTACCATGGAAGGTGTCGCGGACGTTAGTTGCGACAAGTTCAATGATCATCTCGATAAAGCACTGCATTTTGCCCGGTACACCGGTATGCGCTTTTTTCGCCGCTGAGCGGAAGATCATCAAAAACAGGATACCGAGTCCGATTGACCAAGCGAGGGTATCAATGTGCCATGTCCAAAAACCGGCTTCACTACACGCTTTGTTAAAGGCAATACCATTTTCGGTAGAGCACATTTTAGCGTTAGTTAAGTGGTGCTGGATATGGCTTTGGAGCGTTAACTCTTCTGCAGCCATGTTGTTTCCCACAATTTTAAGTTGATTTTAAAAATAAAATTGGTGCTAGCCATTGCACTACAAGAGCCGCGATGTAACCGCTCAAAACCGCACTAAACGGGAGCGTGGTAAACACCAGCAGGCCTATGAGCAAGACCACAGCGAAGCTAATTTTCAAAGCTTCGCCAGCAAAAAAGTTACTGACGATTTGTTTCGCCGCACGGGCGCCGCCTTGTGAAAAAGCGCGCCACGCAAAAAGTGCTGTTGGAATAATCACGGCTATTCCGCCGCCAACAACACCCCAAAAATATGTATATCCAGCAATCGGTTGTACGAGGGAAAACACACAGGCCAGCAAAAATATAGTGCCGACTTGGGCGCGAATTAACTTCGCTGCAAGCTGTTTTCCGGTTGCTGTCAGAGTTTGTTTCACGGGCTAAAAACCTCGGTTAAAAGCCCGCGATAGTATAAAGATTTGGCGTTGAATTGCAAACAAATTGGGATGGTTAGCTATCGTGTTCAAGCTGGAAGTGGGTAAGTATGCCATCAAGCTCATCTAAGCTGCTGTAATTAATGACAACTTTACCTTTTCCTTTGCGTCCATGGTTAATTGCAACACTCGCACCAAGGCGCTCACTTAAGCTCTTTTCTAGGCGTTGAATATCGGCGTCAGGCTGTGCTTTTGCTGGCTTTTCTTTCGCTGGCTCTAGTGCCAATCGAACTAGTTTCTCAGCTTCACGAACTGTCATACCTTTGGCGGCGATTAAACGTGCAATTTCAGCCTGCGTTTCGCCCTCTAATGCAAGTAATAATTTGGCATGGCCTAGTTCAATATCGCCGCGCTCAAGTAACGTTTTGGTTTCTTGCTGCAAATTATTCAAACGTAGCAAGTTCGTCACCGTTGCCCGCGATTTACCGACGGCGTCAGCGACTTCTTGGTGCGTTAATTGAAACTCAGTCAACAAGCGTTGTAATGCCGTTGCTTCTTCCATGGCATTAAGATCTTCACGCTGAATGTTCTCAATTAACGCGATAGCTACCGCCGCTTCATCAGGAACCGGCTTAATCAAACAGGGGACTTCTTGCAAGCGTGCCATTTGGGCAGCACGCCAACGACGCTCACCGGCAATGATCTCGAACTTTTCATGCGCGACTTCACGCACCACAATCGGTTGAATAATACCTTGTGCCTTAATGGAGGCAGCAAGATCTTCCAGCGCCTCAGGCGTCATGTCTTTACGAGGCTGGTATTTACCTGGTTGTAACCACTCAATCGGTAATTTTTGTAATTCACCTTTGGTGTAATCGACTTCAGGCACACCGTCATGTTGCTCTTTGTCGCGAGCGGTTTTACTGGTCGTTAATAACGCGTCGAGACCGCGTCCAAGTCCTCGTTTTTTTGCAGACATAAAGCGTATTTTCCTTAAGCTTCAGCCGCTGCTTCGGCCTTTTTTTGTTGTTCAGCACGGCGTATCAGTTCGCCGGCAAGTGCCAAATAGGCTTTCGCGCCCGCTGACGATTTATCGTAATACATTGCAGGTGAGCCAAAACTTGGGGCTTCTGCTAAGCGCACATTGCGTGGAATGACCGTGCGATAGACTTTTTCGCCAAAGTGATTCTTTAACTGCTCCGATACATCGTTGGCGAGTCTGTTGCGCGGATCATACATAGTACGCAGAATTCCTTCGATTGTTAAGCGCGGGTTTACCGCTTCGGCTAAACGCTCAATGGTGTCCATTAACGCAGTGAGTCCCTCTAGTGCAAAGTATTCACACTGCATCGGCACCAGCACGGAATCTGCTGCAGCCATGGCGTTCACGGTCAGCATGCTCAGTGAAGGCGGGCAATCGATAAAAATAAAATCGTATTGATCAACGACCGGCTTAAGCGCCGTTGCTAGCCGTTGTTCACGGGCGAACTCTTCCATTAATTTGATATCGGCAGCAGTGGTATCACCATTGGCAGCAATGAGATGATATTTACCGTTAGTTTCACGAATGATGACGTCTTGCGCTGGCTTTTGCTCAACCAAGAGTTCATAGGCGGTATTTTCAACGTCATATTTATCAACGCCGCTACCCATGGTTGCATTGCCTTGCGGATCAAGATCAATGAGTAAAACTTTTCGGCGTGTCGCTGCCATTGACGCAGCTAAGTTCACCGCCGTGGTGGTTTTGCCCACGCCACCTTTTTGGTTGGCAATTGCAATAATTCTGCCCACAGGACTAACCTCTCGTTGTTATTATGACCAAATGGCGTTCGCCATCGGCGTCGGGAACCTGTAATCGAATAATATCTTCAACATGAAACTGCGACGGTAGTTGTTCTAATTCAGCCGCCGGGTAGACGCCTTTTAAGGCATAAAACTTACCCTGTTCATTTGGTAAGTGTTCACACCAACTCAGCATATCATCAAGCGAGGCAAACGCTCTACTTATCACACCATCAAATTTTAGGTCAGGTTGATAGTCTTCTACGCGACTTTGCACAGCCGTTACATTCTTAAGGCCTAATTCGTGGCAAACCTGACGAATAAATCGAATACGCTTACCTAAACTATCAAGTAAAACAAACTCTTTGTCTGGCGCTGTTATCGCTAACGGTAAACCTGGCAGACCAGGACCAGTGCCCACGTCAATGAATCGCTGCCCCTGCAAATGTGGGAGTATCACCAAGCTATCCATGATGTGGCGACTGAGCATTTGCTGCGGATCACGCACCGAGGTTAAGTTATAGGCTTTATTCCATTTATGCAGTAACTCAACCAGCTTTACCAATTGTTGTTGCTGCAGTTCAGTAATATCTAACGCTGTTTGTGCGAGTAATTGTTGTAATTGTGACAGCATGGTTTAGGCGCTTTTACGCAACAGTCCTTGTTTTTTTAAGTGTACCAGCAACATCGAAATAGCTGCCGGTGTTATACCTGAAATACGTGACGCTTTGCCTACCGTTTCAGGTTGATGTTGATTCAGCTTCGCAACTACTTCGTTCGACAAACCTTTGATGGTGGCGTAATCGAAGTTATGCGGCAACTGGGTATTCTCGTGGCGCAACTGCTTTGCTATTTCATCTTGCTGACGCGCAATGTAGCCTGCGTACTTGGTTTGAATTTCAACTTGTTCCGCCGCTTTCTCATCGGTCAAGCCCGGTCCAATATTTTCAATTTTCATTAAATCAGCATACGTGATTTCTGGACGACGCAATAATTCTTCACCATTCACTTCACGAGTGATTGGCGTTTTTACCAATTCATTCACTTGCGCCACAGCGGCATGATCTTTGTGGATCCAAGTAGTTCGCAAACGCTGTTGCTCTTGCTCGATAGCTTCCATCTTGGTGTTGAATGCGGCCCAACGCGCATCATCGACTAAACCAAGCTGACGACCGGTTTCGGTTAAGCGCATATCAGCATTATCTTCACGCAACAACAAACGATATTCAGCACGTGATGTAAACATGCGATACGGTTCTTTGGTTCCTAGCGTACTCAGATCATCAATCAATACGCCCATATAAGATTGATCGCGACGCGGCGCCCAACCATCTTTATCTTGCACTTGTAACGCTGCGTTGGTACCCGCAACCAGACCTTGCGCACCAGCTTCTTCATAGCCTGTAGTACCGTTAATTTGGCCGGCAAAAAACAAACCATGAATGTGCTTGGTTTCAAGCGTTTGTTTTAAATCACGCGGATCAAAGTAGTCGTACTCAATGGCGTAACCAGGACGGGTAATATGCGCGTTTTCAAAGCCTTTGATTGAACGAACCAGAGCGACTTGTACATCAAACGGTAAACTCGTTGAAATACCATTTGGATAGAGTTCGTTGGTATTTAAACCTTCTGGTTCCACGAAAATTTGGTGCGCATCTTTGTCACTAAAGCGCATGACTTTGTCTTCAATGGATGGGCAATAACGTGGCCCAACGCCTTCAATAACACCTGAGTACATTGGTGAACGATCGAGGCCGCCATGAATAATTTCATGGGTGCGTAAATTGGTGTGCGTGATGTAACAGGAGATTTGCTGAGGGTGATCAGCTTGCGATCCCATAAACGAAAATACCGGTGTTGGTGTATCACCGGGTTGTTCTTGCATCACACTAAAATCAACTGTTTTGGCATCAATACGCGGTGGCGTACCGGTTTTTAAGCGATCAACGCGTAATGGCAACTCACGTAACCGTTTAGCGAGATTATTTGCTGGAGGATCGCCAGCGCGGCCACCTTGATAGTTGTTTAAACCAATATGAATTTGTCCACCCAAGAACGTACCAACGGTTAGAACAACGGTTTTCGCAGAAAACTTTAAGTCCATTTGGGTGACAACACCAACCACGCGATCGTTTTCAACGATCAGATCATCACAAGCTTGTTGAAACAAACTTAGGTTGGGTTGGTTTTCTAACATGTGTCGAATAGCTGCTTTGTACAAAGCACGATCGGCTTGAGCTCGTGTGGCACGCACTGCTGGGCCTTTTGATGAATTCAATGTACGAAATTGAATACCGGCTAAATCTGCTGCGTGTGCCATCGCACCGCCAAGCGCATCAATTTCTTTAACGAGATGGCCTTTACCAATTCCACCAATAGCTGGGTTACACGACATTTGACCTAATGTGTCAATGTTGTGCGTCAGTAACAGCGTGTTGCAGCCCATACGAGCTGAGGCTAACGCTGCTTCTGTGCCTGCGTGTCCACCACCAATGACGATAACGTCATAATGCTGATGGTAAGAATTGGTGTTTGGCATACTATGCGATCCTAGAATTAAGTCTGCGTGAATGTAAAACGTAGCCGGTTATTTTAACCTGATTTAGCCAAGATCAAAACGGTTAAATTCTAGTCGTGAATGGGTAAAGGATCTAATTAATAAATTAAGATCTTTTTTTTTGATCTTTTATTTCTATTCTTATTAGCATTGAGATTTTTGTGGATAACCGATGCAACGCTTTATTTGGTAAGGATCACAATGATCGGTAAAGGTGTGATCAGATCATGATCCTTTCGGTGATCAAACGGTGGATAACCTAGTGAGTTATACACAGGTGAAGTTATTCACAGAATTATGCAGTGGATATAAACAGACTTTAATTGATCTTATACAACGACTATTCACAGTGATTGGATAAAAGATTGCAGCCATGTTGATGATTTTTCGTCCGGATCATCCTGTGACATATCAATTTCTAGGTGTGTGATCAGCCGTTTTGCACCTAATATGGCAAGCATAGCGTCACAATCACGACCGGCTGCACAGAACGTATCGTAACAGCTATCTCCAACGGCAATAACGCCAAAACGAAGCTCGGTCAGCTGTGGTTTATGAGTATGCAATTCTTCGGCAAATTCAAGCATGGAATCAGCGTAATCACCCGCACCATGGCTTGCCACGCAACATAACCATACCGATTGGTCAGTTAGATTTTCCATCAGATCAGAGTAATCAGGTTCGTAATGCAGGGTGGTGCTATAACCTGTATCTTGTAGTTGATTTGAAATTTGGTCGGCAAGGTATTCGGTATTGCCTGATGTTGTTGCAACAAGAATGTCGATGTTTTGCATAGTTGGCTCTCTTAACTGATGGCCACGACTTTGTTGCGACCCTCTAGTTTAGCTTGTTGTAAAGCGCGAGTAGCGCGCTCAACGGTTTGATCAATGGTTTCACCAAATTGTACTTGGGCAACACCAAAGCTGCCACGTATTGGTAAAATTAAATCGTCGATATGAAGTACTGGAAGTTTATGGCGAAGCTCGTTGGCGCGCTTCGAGGCTTCATCAATATCGGTGTTTGGTATAAATACGACAAACGTATCTTGTTCGCATCGGCATAAAATTTCGCTGTCACGAAGTTCGTTTTTGAGTATTTGTGCTGATTGTCGAAGTACTTCGTCACCTATCGCTTGGCCGTAGTCATCGTTTAGTTTTTTAAAGTGGTCGAGATTATACATCGCTATACAATGATTTTGATTGGGCCGCGATGATTTCACCACTTGTGTGACCAAGGTTTTAAATAACCATTTGGTAGGCAAATTGGTAAGTAAATCAAGCATACTTAATTCGGCAAGCTGATGATTGCGCTGCATGAGTGCTGGGATAGAAATAGCTAAGTATGACATTGCCGCCGTAATGTAGAGTGCAAATTGATAAGTGATTGCCTGATCAGAAACGTTAAATACACCGACACCGAAGGCCATTACAACCGTAATACAAACTAAGCTATTGGTTGCATACGATGTACGTTCAGTTAGAACTATCCAAAGCTGCGGAATGCTGACAAAAAATACGAAATAAGCTACTCCGCGATGGGTTATATAACTGTCAAGAATGAGAATTCCAATAACGGTTGCTACAGCGATACTCAATTTCAACAAAAACGGTTTTAAGTTTGAGCTTAGGCGTCGGTCGTGGGCATAAAATTCATCTAACCAAGTTAGCCGAGTATGAGAAAGCTTTGGCAGAATAAGACACATTAGTGGTGCAATGACCATCACGCCAACGAGATCGCCAAGCCACCAGGCGAACCAGCCTTCTTCTAGAATATGATCATAATTTTCCGTCGTAAATTCCCACACTAATAAGCCACAAATGGCAGCCATTAATGCGGAAATTGCATAGATAACTAGCAGCCCGATAATACGTTGCGGCAAGCCTTTTTGAATAAAATAGCTCAGCCAGTGGCGCGCAGCTAAGCCACCGAGACCATATGGAACCGTATGCGCCAAAGCGAAAAGTAAAGCTGAAGCCAAATGAGCGGGATCAAAGCCTTGTTCAAATTGTTCAATAAATCTGAAAGAAACAAAGAATACAGCTAAGAAAATAGGGAAAAATGCTCGTTTACCAAAGATTAAAAAGCCAGCGATAGATACGCCGGCAGGCATATACCAGAGGCTGATAAACTCCGCGAAAGCCATAATCGTTGAAGCATAAAATGTACTTATCCAAAAAATGAATAACAGCACATAGGCGCTTGTTTTCACGAAATTATTCCTCGAGTTTGTTCTTATGATCTAAAAACGTGAAAGATAACCTGATTGTTGCACTATTTTGAACGGGGTGACAAGGCTTACAAAATACAAGAAAGCGACAAACAACAGGATTTTACCTGTCAATGCAATGGAGCTAACAACGTGAAGTTGTTAAAGTAACGTGATGCGCGCCTCAAAATAGAGATAAAACAATGAAAAAATCACTGATCTTGATTGCGACAGGATTTGTCGCATCTATATCGTTTAGTTTTGCAGAAGCGTCCGCTGTCTCGCAAACCAAAGGCTCTTTCGTTGATAAATTTCGTCAGCTTGACGAAGTGTTACCAACACCTAACGTTTACCGCAATGCGGCGGGTGAGCCAGGAGAAAGTTACTGGCAGCAACAAGCCGATTACAACATTAAGGTTCGCCTTGATGAAGAAAAGCGTCGCATAGACGCACAGCAAACCATTCAATATCACAATAACTCGCCATATTCGTTGAAATATATTTGGGTACATTTAGATCAAAATATTTTCCGTTCTGACTCTATGGCCGAGCGAACGTCCACATTTAACAGTAAGCCTGATGTGAATTTGGGTGGAATTGATAAGCCGGCACGTATTTCGTTTAACGAATTACGCCGTCAGCAGTTCATGGCAGACAACGAGCTTGGTTTTAACATTAAACGTGTTGCCAACGGTAATGATGACCTCGAGTTTGTGATTGTTGGTACAAACATGCGGGTTGATTTGCCGACACCATTAAAACCAGGTCAAAAAACCGAACTGAATATCGATTTTGGCTTCAACATTGTTGAAGAAGACGCTGTAGGCGCTCGTTCGGGCTACGAGCATTTTGCAGATGACGCACGCGAAGGTGGTAATGATATCTTCTTGCTTGCGCAGTGGTTCCCTCGCGTTGTGGCGTTTACTGATTATGAAGCATGGACCAATAAAGAGTTCTTAGGTCGCGGTGAATTCACTTTAGAATTCGGTGATTACAGCGTTGAGATTGATGTGCCAGCTGATCATATTGTTTCTTCTACCGGCGTATTGAAGAACGAGCGTGCGGTTTTAACTCCAACGCAACGGAAGCGTCTAGAAGAAGCGAAGAAAGCGGATAAACCGGTATTTGTAGTCACCCCAGAAGAAGCGCTAGAAAACGAAAAAGAAGGCACTGATAAACGTAAAGTTTGGAAGTTTGAAGCGGAAAACGTCCGTGATTTTGCGTGGGCTTCATCGCGTAAGTTTATCTGGGATGCACAAGGTTATCAGCAGGGTGGCGACGTTCAGCCGTTAGTCATGGCGATGTCATTCTACCCGAAAGAAGGCGGTGAGCTTTGGGAAAAATACTCAACAGCGTCTGTCATTCACACCATGGAAGTATACTCGCGTTTCTCATTTGATTACCCGTACCCAACCTCGCAGTCAGTCAATGGCCCTGTCGGTGGTATGGAGTATCCAATGATCACGTTTAACGGGCCACGGACTATTTTACAGGATGATGGTAGCCGCACGTACAGCTTGTCAGAAAAGCGCTTCTTGATTGGCGTAGTTATTCATGAAATTGGGCATATTTATTTCCCAATGGTGGTTAACTCTGATGAACGCCAGTGGACTTGGATGGATGAGGGTTTGAATAGCTTCCTAGACGGTGTTGCTGGACGTGAGTGGGATCCGACAATGCCGTGGGGCGTTGAACCACGTTCAATTGTGGATTACATGAAGTCGACCAACCAAGTGCCAATTATGACGCAATCAGATAGCGTTTTAAATTTGGGACCAAATGCTTACACCAAGCCAGCTGCAGCGTTAAATATTCTTCGCGAAGTTATCTTGGGTCGTGAATTGTTCGATTTTGCATTCAAAGAATACGCGCAACGTTGGGCATTTAAACGACCAACGCCGTCAGATTTTTTCCGTACCATGGAAGAAGCTTCAGGCGTTGATCTCGATTGGTTCTGGCGTGGCTGGTTCTATTCAACCGATCATGTCGATATCAGTTTAGATCGTGTCTATCAGTTACAACTTGATACGGAAAATCCAGACATCGATTGGGAACGCCGTCGTCAAGAAGAAGCGGACAAGCCAACTTCATTGTTTGTTCAGCGTAACGAAGCAGAAGGCCGCAAGACTTGGGTTGAAAAGAACCCAGATATTCGCGATTTTCATGATGAAAACGATCGCTTTACAGTCACTAACAAGCAACGCAATGCGTATCAAAGCTTCCTAGAGAAACTTGAGCCATGGGAGCGTCGTGTATTTGACCGCGCCATTGCTGAAGACAAAAACTACTATGTTTTAGACTTCAATAATGTTGGTGGCTTGGTTATGCCTATCTTGTTGCAAATGACCTATGCCGATGGCACCAAAGAAGAGATGTATATTCCGGCTGAAATTTGGCGTCGTAATGCGAAATCGGTTAGCAAATTAATTGTTACTGATAAAGAAGTGACGGAATTTGCTGTTGATCCGAATTGGGAAACCGCGGATGTTGATATTGAAAATAACTACTATCCTCGTCGCATTATGAAGTCGCGCATTGAAGCGTATAAATGGCAGCGCACTACTGACCATGTTTCGCGTGACATCATGCAAGATGCGAAAACGAAACTGAAGTCAGAAGAAGACAAGTCGGACGATAAATCAGAAGACAAGTCGGAAGATAAGGAGTAATCAACAATGCGTCAGTTGTTTTTAGCATTGTTGAGTGTGATTGCAATCGGGTTGATGAGTGCTGCTAGCGCTCATCAACTCCACACTGCAAGCACGACGGTATTGTTTAATGAGCGTACTGGCAATATCGAAGTGTTGCATCGGTTTTTTCTGCACGATGCGGAGCATGCGGTAAAGCAATTATTTGATAAGAAAGCGGATATTCATCAACTGAAGCGTACACAGGCGCAATTTAGCGCTTATGTATTTGAGCGCTTTGGTTTACAAACGTTAGATGGCAAAACGCTTGAATTAAGCGAAGTTGGTTATGAAGTTGATGGTAATAACTTTTGGATCTATCAAGAAACACCGATTGTTGCTGATCTAGAAGGCTTACGGATTCGCCATAAAGCGTTGCACGATATTTGGCCAAGTCAGCAAAATTTGGTTAATGTTGAAGGTCTTGGACCCATTCAAAGCGTAACATTCCGGCAAAAAGACGAGTGGCTGGAAGTTCGCTTCTAAGTCAGGAGGCATGCCATGGTGCGCATGTTTATCGCTTTTCTATGTGCGGTAATTGGGGCTACTCTAGTCGGTACCGTCATTCAAACCCAATTTAATCTCGCTGAACTAACAGCCCTGTCGGTCGATATTGATATGTCGACACGCATGGCGACAATTCTTCATGATTTGCTTCATTTTGGACCCGTCTTTGCGCTCATTTTAACCCCAACATTATTGATTGCGTTCATTGTGGCGCGTGTTTTGAGTCATTTGATGCCTAAATTTGAACGCGCCTGGTTTATTATTGGCGGTGGTGTTGGCCTTGCTTGTGCGTTTTCTATTGTTGATAGCTTGGCACCGATGCCAACGTTAATTGCCGCGAATAGAACCCTACTTGGATTTTTGTTGATGAGTGCGACAGGCGCTTTTGCGGGTTGGATCTTTGATCGATTATGGCATCCACAACCACAAGAACTCGCCGAGGAGCTGCCACAATGAAACAATTCATTATCAGTTTATGCTTAGTTTTATCGACAACGTCTGCGGCTCTTGCGGGAACGGCACGTACAGAAGTTGTGGCCAATAACTTAAACTTTCCTTGGTCTGTTGCTGAGTTACCGGAAGGTGGTTTTTTGGTAACCGAACGCTCTGGACAACTCGTGTTTGTTAGCCAAACAGGTGATAAACATCACGTTGAAATTGACCTGCCTGACCTTTATGCAACAGCGCAAGCCGGATTGTTTGAAGTAATGCTAACTCCAGATTTCATGACCTCGCGAGAACTTGTTTTAAGTTATTCATGTGGCACTGAAAAAGCCAATAACACCTGTGTGATTCGAGCGAAACTTAGTCTTCAACCGCCTTACAGTCTTTTAGATACGCAGAATATTTTTACGGCACTCCCTAAAAAGGAAGGCGCAGCACACTACGGTGCTCGCATGACATGGTTGCCTGATGACACGTTGTTAATTGCGCTTGGTGATGGTTTCGTTTACCGCGAACAAGCGCAAAAACTCGATAACCACCTAGGTAAAATAGTACGTATTACGCGTAATGGTGAGGTGCCCGAAGACAATCCGTTCACCCATTCAAAAGCACCAGAAATATTCAGCTATGGCCATCGCAATGTGCAGGGACTTATTTATGATTCAGAGCGGGATGCCATTTGGCAACACGAACATGGGCCCAAAGGTGGTGATGAGTTAAATAAAATTGTAAAGGGTGGGAATTATGGTTGGCCGATTGCTACGTTTGGTATTGATTACACTGGTGCGAAGGTTTCACCATTTCGCGAACTACCAGGAATAAAACCACCGTTGTATCAATGGACGCCATCGTTGGCACCTGCCGGATTGGCGTTATATGAAGGCGACTTGCTGGTAACGCATTTGGCGGGTAAACGACTACAACGGTTGCGTCTGGTTGACGAACAATGGCAATTAGAAGGTGAGTACCTGCAAGATCTCAACGCGCGGTTACGTGCCGTTTATGTGGCACCGTCGGGTCGCATTTTGGTGCTCACCGATAGCGCTGAAGGACAACTCTTACAAGTTAGTTTTGAAGATTAAGGAAGCAAACGACTTATGACGTACTTCAAATTTTTAGGATCAGCATTCGTCGCAATGATTATCGCTTCGGCGCCATCGCCAGTGGCGGCATATGGCGAACATGGGCACAGTGCGTTTTGTGAGGCGGCCTATCAATTGGCGCAGCCACAAACTCAGCAACGCATCGATGCCTTGGTAGCGCAACATCCGGGTTATGACAGTTTTGGTAGCCTATGCAGCTGGGCTGATGACATTAAAAGCGATAAAAAATGGGATTGGGCAAAACCGCATCATTACGTGAATTTTCCACGGTCAGCGGCCAAAGTGCGTGAAGATGACTGCCCAGTTCAAGGTGGCTGCATCTTAACCGCTATTCAACACCACTATAATGTGCTGAAACATGATTCTGAAGATTGGCAGGCGCTCGCGTTTCTAGCGCATTTTATTGGTGATTTGCATCAACCAATGCACGTTAGTTTCGCTGATGACTTAGGCGGTAACCGTGCGCGTTTAACCTACTTTGATCAACCCACCAATTTACACCGTTTGTGGGATACGGACATGTTACTACGTCGCGGTGGTGAGGATAGTCTTGCTAAAGCGAAACAGCTTGTTGAAGGCTTAGCGGTAGAACAGCCTCTGGTAGTTACAGACGAACAAACATTGAAGTGGGCGAATGAATCGGCAGCCATTACCCGTCGTATCTATTCGAATTACCGCGAAGGCCAAGAGCTGGGCGAAGATTATACCTCGCAATGGGAACCTGTTCTTGAGCAACGCATGCAGCAAGGTGCTCAGCGATTGGCTGCAATTTTGGATGGGTTATTCGCTAATGGTAAAACGGAAAAGTAACTAAGCTTTTGAATTAAGGCGCTGAGGCGTGGTGTCTTGGCTGCCATCGGCGCCGTACATGGCAGCACTGCCGGAACCAGCAGCATCACGCAAAATATTCAGCATTTGTTGATTGTGGTGTAGGCGATGTTGGATAAGCTCACCGTTGAGAAGATTCAACTGTGCGACACGTTGTGTACGTTCTAGTAGCTGTTGCCAAACATCAATACAACCGGCCTGCTTTGCAGCATCACGAGCGCCTGCGGCGTCATCACTAAAGCCGAGTTTTTGCTGCGCGGAAAGGCGTTTGCTTTCACTCGCTTCAATACGTTGCTGAACAACCTGTTTTTGTTCAGCGAGTGACTTTAGTTTTTCGCCATCAATTTGACCATCGCCGAGCAGTCGCTGCTCCTGTTCAAGCAATGCTTGCAGTTGCTCTAAGCGCTCGACTTGTTCGGTTAAATGCTGGCGTAAACTCATCAGTCTTTAAATACCATCCGTTAGACTTTTCAATAGTGCTTCAGCAATATTGTCAGTATTCATGTTTAGTTTACCGTCGCGAATTGCTTCGCGCAGCTCTTCAACACGTGCCATGTTAACGTCTTGTGACGCATCTTGTGGCAATTGGCTTAAGTGGGTAACCACTTCAGCTTGTTTGGCATCACCAGCGTTTGCTTTATCAGTTTTCTGAGCCGCTTGTGAACGACTAGAGTCTGATTGAGTAACGCTGTTAGGTGGTTGATAACCATTGATTTTCACGGGAAATCCCTCGCTATTATTGGCGTTGCTAGTAAAGTTATCGGCACTAGCGCCAATTTCTTTAAGTTTATTTGCACAGTTTTAACAGTTACTGTGCAGGCCTTGCTCGGCCGGCTGCGGTGATTTCTACCCGCAAAAGTTGTCTGTTATTTAATCGAACACGAATTATATCACCAATTGAGCCAGTATCCATGGCTTCACCGGTACGCGTTATTTGAAAGCCTTTCCCACTCGCTTCAATAATCAACTCATCACCATAGTTAACGACATTAGGGCGCGTTAGAAGATTTTCCTGCAACACGCTGTGCTGAGTTAGCGAGCGACGCAATTGTTGTCCGACAACACGACGTATTTCTGTTGGCGTCGCCAGTAACGCATACCGCGGCAATTGGCTTAAATCACCTTGCTTCATCGTGATGTCTTGGCGCGACAACGTATGATTTGCAGCAAGATCACGCGTAACAACTAAATACTCTCCAATTACCGCAACATCAATCTGAACAAATAACGGGTTTTGTCCATTCGCATCGTTGCAACGCAACTCAATCATGGTGCGTCCAGCTAATCGTTGCGGTTCGCGGGTGAAACGTGCGGCGACGTTCGCGCAGTTTTCGAGCGAGCTTAATGCGGCAATTGGCGTAATAAGCTCGAAATGATGCTTGGTTGTGGTTGCTGGCAAATGCTGTTGTACGAGAGCAACAATAGCCTGATGCCAAGGTGCTTGCCCAATCGTTGATGCGGCTGATGAGGGTGTTACCCACGCCAATAGGCACACAGATAAAGGTAACCAGAATCTGATTCGCACCAACGCTCTCCCTCACTTAAATAAATGACAGCTCGAATTATAGACAGTTCTGCATATTGGAATCGTCAGAATTGGGGGTAAAAAAACCGCTTATTCTTTGCTTTGCCTTTACACAAGTCGCAGTACTCTGCAACGTGAACAGGAGGGTCTGCACGATGATCGATAAGTTAACCAGTGCGTTGCAATTTCAACAACAAGCGTTGGCGTTGCGACAACAACGACAAGAAACCTTGGCTGGCAATATTGCTAATGCCGATACGCCGAATTTCAAAGCGCGTGATTTTGATTTTTCGCAAGAGCTAAAGCGAGCAACGGCGCAGCAGCAAGGTTCGGTTAAGTTGGCGACCACGCATGCAGGACACCTGCCGTTATCGACGAGTACAAGTACGCTTGATATGCAGTACCGAGTACCAGCGCAAAGTCGTCTGGATGGTAACACCGTCGATATGGATATGGAACGTGCGCAATTTTTAGATAATTCGTTGCGTTACCAAGCAGACATTCAATTTTTAGATGATCGCATTAGTGGCTTACGTAAAGCCATGCAGCCGGAACAATAAGGAAGCGACATTATGGCGATCTTTTCAATTTTAGATATTTCAGGTTCAGCATTGACTGCTCAGTCACAAAGAATGAATGTGGCGGCAAGTAATATGGCGAATGCGAACAGCATCGCAGGTCCAGATGGACAACCCTACAAGGCCAAGCAAGTTATTTTTGAGCAACAGCTTCAAGCAAATGGCGTTGGTGGTGTGAAAGTTAAAGAAGTGGTTGAGTCGGAAGCACCCGCGCGCCGTGAATATCAACCTGGGCATCCACTTGCTGACGAACAAGGTTATGTAACCATGCCGAATGTCGACCCTGTTGCTGAAATGGTCAATATGATTTCTGCCTCGCGGTCTTATCAAGCCAACGTAGAAGTGATGAATACCAGCAAAGATCTGCTGATGCGCACACTAACCATTGGCAAAGGCTAAGGAGTAAGCAATGAGCACGATTGATGCAAGCGTATTAAATCGCGTAAATCAAACCGCTAAAAGTTCGCAGGTGGCATCAAATAGCCAAGAAATGCGTGACAACTTTATGACGCTGTTAGTTACTCAGTTACGCAACCAAGACCCATTGAACCCAATGGAAAATAACGAAATGACATCACAGTTGGCACAAATCAATACGGTGAGTGGCATTGAATCACTAAACGACACCATGCAAACCATTAACGGGCAGATGGAAGCGGCGAAAACCATGCAAGCGTCGGCGTTGATCGGGCGCGCGGTGTTGGTTCCAGGTGATCGCATTTTGGTTGGTAACGAGGCCGACGGCAGTGCAACGCCATTTGGCATTGAGCTAAATGCACCAGCAGAAAGCGTCAAAATTAATATTTATAACGCCAGTGGCATGCTGGTGCGTCGCATGGATATGGGCGAAGTTGGCTCCGGTTCTCAATCATTCTCATGGGACGGAAAAATGGACGACGGCACTGTCGCACCTGCCGGCTCATACAACTTTACCGTTGAAGCAACCAATGGTGACCAACCGGTCACGTCAGAGCGCTTCAATTATGCACAGGTTATCGCGGTCAGTATGACTGAAGAAGGTCCGCGATTAGATTTAGGCGGTATTTTAGAGCCCGTTCGTCTTGAAGACATTCGGCAAATTATTTAAGGAGCTCGATCATGGGTTTTTCACAAGCATTATCAGGTTTACGTGCAGCAGCAACTAACTTGGACATTATCAGTAACAACGTAGCTAACTCACAGGTGGTTGGTTTTAAAAGTGCTCGCGCTCAGTTTTCAGATATTTATGCCAATGCACAGGTTGGTTTAGGTGTGCGCGTTGCTGGCGTATTCCAAGATTTCAGCGATGGTAATATCGAAACCACCAACCGTAATATGGATCTTGCCATTAGCGGTAAAGGCTTCTTTCGTTTTGAAAATCAGGGTCAGATTGAATACTCACGTAATGGTCAGCTAACGATTGATAAAAATGGTTTTATCGTGAATGCGCAAGGAGCACAGCTAACCGGCTACCCGCAAGGTATCGAATTTGGTGGGCAACCTGAAGTTTTGCGTGTGCCACCAGGTGGCATTGCAGCGCAAGCCTCAACAGAATTAAATGCGGTATTCAATCTTGATACCAGCGTTCCAATTACCGATCGTGCCACGGTTCCTTTCGATCAAGCCAATCCAGATAGCTATTCATATGCAAACTCTGTGACGTTATATGACTCGTTGGGTAATGCTCATCCAAGTATGATGTATTTCACCAAAACTGCTGATAATCAATGGGAAGTGCGCATGTCACGCGGAGGCGAACTAGCCCCAGAAGTTGGTCAACTTGATTTTGATAGCAACGGTATGTTGGTTGGTTCTACCAATATGGATGGCTTTACTTTTGTGCCCGGCGCGGGCGCTGCAAACATGTCCATTGCCATGGACGTTACAGGCACGACGCAGTTTGCTAATGAGTTCGAGTTAACCTCGATGGAACAGGATGGTTATATGTCGGGCACCTTAATGCAAGTTGCGGTTGCAGAGGATGGCAGCATTATTGGAACTTACTCAAACGAACAGCAAGTCGTATTAGGTACCATCGCATTAGCAAATTTCCAGAGCCTTGAGGGCCTGAAGTCTGTTGGTAACAATGCATGGATCGAGTCTAAAAAATCAGGCGTTCCAATTCTTTCTGTTCCAGGCGAAGGTCAGTTCGGCTCAATCATGGCTGGCGCTGTCGAAGCTTCAAATGTGGATTTAACTCAAGAGCTCGTGGCCATGATCATTGCGCAGCGGAATTACCAAGCCAATGCGCAGAGTATCAAGTCTCAAGATGAGGCGTTACAAACCACCATGCAGTTGAAGTAATACAAAGCTAACTAAAGAGGCTTAGCTATGGATGCCATTTTATACACGGCCATGAATGGGGCTCGCCAGACTCTCGATGAGCAGTCAGTGGTGACCAATAACTTGAGTAATGCATCAACGACCGGTTTTCGGGCGCAGCTTGCTGCTGCTCGAGCGGTGCCGGTCAATGGTGCAGGTGTATTCGACACGCGAGTGGCAGCAGTGACCACCACCGGCTTGTTCGATACCTCAGCGGGCGCTATTCAAACCACTGAACGTGATTTAGATGTGGCATTAGACCAAGCCAATTGGTTAGCGGTGCAAACACCTGATGGCGAAGCATACACCAAGCGCGGAGACCTTCAGGTTGATGCTGACGGACAACTGATGGTGAACGGTATGCCGGTATTAGGCGATGGCGGACCCATTTTGTTGCCGCTTGGCACCCAAGTTTCTATCGGTAATGACGGCACAATTAGTGGCATTGGTATGGGCGGTAACGCCAATGAGTTAGTGCCGCTAGATAGAATCAAATTGGTGCGTGTAGATCAGCCAAACCAGCTTCAACGCAGCGATGATGGCTGGTTCCGTACACCGGCTGGTGCGGCATTGCAGCGTGATGAAAATGCGCAGTTGGTTTCTGGCGCTCTCGAGGGTAGCAACGTGAACACTATTGAAGCGATGGTGGCAATGATTGATACACAGCGTCGCTATGATCTCAATATGAGTGTGATTTCAACCGCCGATGAATCGGCGCAACAAGCCAATAGTTTGCTCTCAGTGAGAGGCTAACCACCGGTTTAGCGGAGATAAATTATGATTAAAGCTTTATGGACAGCCAAAACAGGTTTAACGGCACAGCAGCAACAGCTGGACGTGATTACCAATAACTTGGCAAACGTGAACACCTCAGGCTTCAAACGTTCTCGCGCAGTTTTTGAAGACTTGTTGTACCAAAACATGCGTCAGCCAGGTGCCATGAACAATGCCCAAGACAGCCTACCGTCTGGTTTGCAAGTAGGTACCGGCGTGCGCGCTGTAGCGACCGAGCGATTACATACGCAAGGTAGTTTAAATAATACTGAGAACTCACGTGATTTAGCCATTAGCGGCAAAGGCTATTTCCAAGTCTTGATGCCAGACGGCTCTGTTGCTTATACCCGCGATGGTAGCTTTCAGGTGAATCAGGATGGTCAAATGGTGACCGCCAACGGCTTCCCTTTAGAGCCGGCCATTTTCCTGCCAGCAAACGCGATGAGTGTGACGATTGGTCAAGACGGTATTGTGACGGTGACTCAACCGGGCAACACGCAAAACATGCAAGTAGGGCAAATTACGCTTGCGATGTTTATGAATGATGCTGGCCTCGAAGCGCGTGGCGGTAACTTATATGTGGAAACGCAAGCATCAGGTGCGCCAACCGAATCTTTACCGGGTATGAACGGTGCAGGAACCCTGTTCCAAGGGTTCGTTGAGGCTTCTAACGTGAACGTGGTGGAAGAAATGGTCAATATGATTCAAACCCAACGCGCCTACGAAATTAATAGTCGAGCTATTTCAAGTAGCGACGAGATGCTGGCGCGTTTAAGTCAGCTGTAATGAGCAGAGGTAGAGCTGTGATGCGCGCACTAGTTGTAGTCATCGGTGGTTTGGTATTGTCCGGTTGCAGCAGTTCACCACCAGAACCAGTGGTGGTTGAAGCTTATGATCCTGTTGTGATTCCTAAAAACGCTGCGGCGGAGCCTAACGGCGCAATTTATCAAGCGCAAAACGGCTACATTCCGCTATTTGAAGACCAACGGCCACGTCGCTCTGGTGACATCATTACCATTGTGCTTGAAGAGCAAGTGAGTGCCACCAAGAATGCGTCATCACAGTCGTCACGTGCCAGCAACATTGGAATGGATCTAGAAGGTTTACCGGACGCTTTGGAAGAGCTTGCTGAGTATGGCTTTAATATTGGTAGTGCGAATGACTTTGCTGGTTCAGGTGGTAGCAGCGCATCGAATCAATTCTCCGGCATTATCACCGTTCAAGTGATGCATGTATTACCTAACGGCAACTTGCGTGTGCGTGGCGAGAAGCAAATCGCGATTAACCAAGGCACCGAGTACATTCGTTTTTCCGGCGTCGTGAATCCGCGCAGCATTAATGGACAAAATAGTGTGCTTTCAAGCGCGGTTGCTGATGCGCGCCTTGAATACATTGGTGATGGCTATATCAATCAAGCCCAAAAGCAGGGTTGGTTGCAGCGCTTCTTTAATTATGTCGCGCCGTTTTAAGTAGAGGTTTGATTATGTTGCGACAGTTATTTGTATTGCTAGCAGTAGCGACGATAGTGATGGGCAGTGCTCAGGCAGAGCGCATCAAAGATCTTGCCGATTTTGCTGGTGTACGCAGTAACAGTTTAGTTGGTTACGGTCTAGTGGTTGGCCTTGACGGTTCGGGTGACCAGACCATGCAGGCACCATTTACTGGCCAAAGTATGACGAACATGTTGGCGCAGTTGGGCGTGACCATTCCGCCGGGTACCAATATGCAGCTGCGCAACGTGGCGGCGGTGATGGTTACCGCATCGTTGCCAGCCTTTGCTCGCCCGGGGCAGCAGCTTGATATCGTGGTTTCTTCGATTGGTAATGCCCGCAGTTTGCGTGGCGGAACCCTGTTAATGACGCCATTGAAAGGTGCTGATGGTCAAGTTTATGCATTGGCACAAGGCAACTTATTAATTAACGGCGCCAGTGCAGAGTCACAAGGCTCGTCTGCAGTAATCAATCAACAAGCTGGTGGTCGCATTAGCGGTGGCGCAACCGTTGAACGTTCTGTGGCGCTTGATTTAGGGCGTACCAATTTGCAGTTGAACCTAAAAGAAGCGGATTTCACCACGGCTCTCAATATGGTTGAACGAATTAATACAACGTTCGGTTATACGGTAGCAACAGCCATTGATGGCGGCTCCATTGAATTACAAAGCCCACAAAGTGCGAATGATCGCGTTCGCTTTATGGCTCGTGTCGAAAATATTGATGTTACGCCGGGTGCGGCCGACCCGCGCGTGGTTATCAATTCTCGTACTGGTTCCGTGGTGTTAAGTGGTCCCGTAACGTTGCGGCAAGCTGCGGTTGCCCACGGGAATTTATCGGTCACCATTTCGCGTCAGCCGTTTGTCAGCCAACCACCTGCGTTTAGCGGTGGTGAGACAGTTACGGGCACCACCACTGATATTACGATTGAGCAAGAAGAAGGCTCTCTTCAGATGGTTGAAGGCGTTGAACTGATGGCCGTAGTTGATGCACTCAATAGTTTGGGTGCAACGCCGAGTGACCTGATGGCGATTTTACAGGCACTACATGCGTCTGGCGCATTGCGCGCTGAATTGGAGATCATCTAATGGCAAACTCAGTAGCTTCTGTCGGCTTGGCAATAGATGCGCAGCAGCTCAACCAGTTGAAAAAACAAAGTCACGCAGATCCAGACAAAGCTGCGGCAGCGGCGGCGCGTCAGTTTGAGGCGCTGTTTATTCAGAAAATGATGAAATCAATGCGCGAAGCGGGCGGCGAGTCGGAGCTCTTTAATAGCTCGGCCATGCGTACTTACTCCGACATGTTTGACCAACAACTAGCTACCGAGGTTGCTGGTAAAGGTATTGGCCTTGCGGAACAACTCTTGCAGCAACTGCACCAAGAGCAAGGCAAAAAACCATAAAGTTATATGTGTTCGTGCCGATAACTTCGGTAAGAACATTAGGGAGCAGGCATGAGTATCTTTTCAATTGGTTTAAGTGGTTTACGTGCAGCGCAAACGGGGCTTTATGCCACCAGCGGAAACATCAGCAACGTAAATACACCGGGCTACAATCGCGAAATTGTGCAGCTGGGTGAGAAACCGTACAAGCGGCGTCCTCGTCAACGGGGTTGAGCGTCAGTTTAACCAATTTGTAGCTACTCGCTTGAATGCTTCCAGCGGTTCATTGGCGTCACTTGAGACCTATTACAGCCAAGTACGTCAAATTGACAATTTGTTGTCAGATGAACGCTCCGGCTTAGCGCCAGTCATGCAAGAATTCTTTAATGCCCTTGGCCAAATGAACAGTAGCCCGGCGGACCCTGCCGCGCGCGCTGGCGTGTTGGGCACGGCAAGCACTTTAGTGAGCCAATTCAAGTCATTTGATAACTACCTGCAAGATATTGAAAGTAGCGTTAACGCCGAAATGAAATTTGAGGTCGATACCATAAATGCCCTTACCGGGCAGATAGGTTCCCTTAATAAAGAAATTTTAATTGCCCGATCAGGTAGCGGCGAAGCACCGAATAGTTTATTGAATCAGCGCGATAAATTAGTGCACGATTTATCGCAACGCATCGACATTCGCGTACATGAACAGAAGTCAGGTTCTTACACAGTATCGCTGAACAATGGTTCGCCATTAGTATCGGGTGATACAAGCTATCAACTTTCTGCGTTGACAGATAATTCTGATCCAACGCGCACAGCTATTTTCTATAACGATGTTGCTGGTAACCAAATTCAATTGAAAGAATCGACGTTTAACCGCGGTAGCTTAAGCGGTTTAATGGAGTTTCGGTCAAAGAGCCTCGACACCATGCGCAATCAACTCGGACAAATGGTTCGAGTATTTGCCGATGCATTTAACCAACAGCACCAAGCTGGAGTTGATTTAAACCAAGACCCTGGCCAAGCCATGTTTGATGCTGGTAACCCGGTGGCTTATAGCAATTCGCGAAATACTGGCACGGGTACAGCTGCGGTTCAAATTAGCGATTCTACTGCGTTACTTGCGGCTGATTATGATATCAAGTTAACCGATACAGGTTACGAGGTGCGTCGCGTAGACAGTGGTAAAATCGTTAATGCCACCTTTGATGGTGCGACCGGTACATTAGCGTTTAACGGCTTAGAAGTAACGATGTCAGGTACCGTGAATCAAGGCGATAGCTTCCGTGTACGCCCGTTAGTGAATCAAGCTCAAAGCTTTGAATTACTGATAACCGAAGGTTCGCAGTTAGCTGCAGCCCAATCAACGGCAAGCGGAGATAACCGAAACGGATTGGCGCTGCTGGATTTACAAAATCAGATGCTAGTGGAAGGTAAAGGTACCTTTAACCAAGCATACGGCACCATGGTGAGCACCTTAGGCAACCAAATTAATGTGGTTCAAGCGAACTTAGCTGCCCAAGAAGGTTTAACAGAACAGTTAACTGCGTTACAGCAGTCAGAATCGGGTGTGAATCTTGATGAAGAAGCAGCGAATCTCATTCGATACCAGCAGTACTATCAAGCCAATGCCAAAGTAATTGAGACCGGTTCCACCATTCTCGATACCATTTTGCAGTTACGCTAAACGGACAACGCGGAGTATAGATCATGCGAATTAGCACACTCACCATGTACAACCAAAGCGTGTCATCGATGAACCGGCAACAAACCGAATTCATGAAAATTGGGCAACAAATTGCCAGTGGCAAGCGTATCGTGAATATTTCTGATGATCCGCAAGCAATGACCCAAGCGATTAACATTGGTCAATCGAAAGCTGTTTCAAGTCAGTTTAGCGATGCCCGTGTGGGTGTCCGTAACGCGCTCTCGCAAGAAGAAAGTGTATTGAATTCAGTGAACGACGTGTATTCACGAGCAAAAACCTTGATGGTGCAGGCTTCGAGCGACACGTTGTCTGACGCCGACCGCGCTTCAGTTGCAAGCGAATTGCGCGGGTTGTATGAGTCATTGATTGGTTTGGGCAACACACGAGACGGCAATGGCCGGTATTTATTTGGCGGTTATCAAGATGACACCGCCCCCTTTATTCGTGATGTAAATGGCGATGTGAGTTACGTTGGGCACGCAGAGGTTCGTGAGCAGCAGGTTGATGGCGATCGTCGTATGGCGGTTGGCCATTCAGGCGACGATATATTTCGTTCAGTGCACAGTAGTGCTGGCTACCTTGCCGACGCAGGCTTGACTAACCAAGGCACGCTGCAGTTTAACGGTATTAATATCGTTGATTCGAATCATCCTGATTTCGGCTTAGCGTACGATATTGAGTTTGCTGATAATGCCGGCCAAATGCAGTATCGCGTTAATGGAGGAGCCTGGGCTGATTATAACGACCCGACCACGGTTGCTTTGGGTGGTATTGAAGTCGAGTTAGAAGGCGCTCCAGCTACTGGTGATACACTTCGTGTAGCACGAGGCCAAGATAATAATATGGATATTTTCCGAACGTTTGAGAAGGCATTAGCAGTGCTTGATAACGCAGCGGTAACGGATGCGCAAAAATCGCAACGCGTGAATACCTTACGTACGGTAATGCGCGAGTTTGATAATGGAATGGACAACGTATTAACCACCCGCGCGGAAGTTGGTGCACGACTGAATGAATTGGATGCCTTAGATACGATTGGTAGTAATCGTACGTTGGCGTACGAACAGGCGTTATCTGATCTCGTTGATTTAGATTATGTTGAAGCGGCATCGCAATATAGTGTGCGAATGGTTGGTTTGCAGGCGGCACAGAAGGCGTTTGTAGATATGAAAGACATGAGCCTGTTTAAGTTCCTTTAAGAACCGTTATTCGTTAATCGTTATTAGTTATTCGGAAATACAGTTTACATGGTGAGGAGGACTTGCTCGACCATGTCGAGGCCTAGGCGGAATAGGCGCTGTAAATAGCCGCCTAGTTCTGTTGTTAGTACCGTCATTAGTACCAAACCGAGTGTTAGTGACATCGGGAAACCGACCGAGAAAACAGTGAGCTGCGGAGCAGATCGGTTCAAGATACCGAGGGTTAGGTTCACAATGAGCAGCGCGCCGAAAACTGGTAACGCCAGTAAAATTCCCGAACTAAATACCACCATTCCGAAGCGCGCGACTTGATTAAACGCGTCAGCATTCAAACCAAGTGTGCCAATTGGCAATAACTCAAATGAACGAGCTAGAATTTCCAGCATAATCAAGTGCCCATCAATAGCTAGAAACATTAAGATTGCAAAGGTATAGAACACGCGCGAGAGAATCATCGTGTTCGCACCGCTATCAGGCGAAAAGAAGGTGGCAAAGGCAAGACCCATTTGTAAGCCAATATACTCACCTGCGGCCTGTACGGCAGCGAAAACAACCTGAACAACAAGCCCTATAGTCACGCCGATGATGATTTGCTCGACAATAATGCCGAAGCTAGCCCATGAAAATAACGGAATATTCGGCAATGGTGGCAAAACCGGCGCAATAATAACGCTAAATATTAGAGCTAAGCTAATTTTAACTTGGTTTGGAATGCTGGAGTGGCTGAATACTGGCGCTATCAGCAATAACCCAGTAAAGCGGCAGAATGGCCATAAGAATAAGCTAATCCATTCCTGAAGTTGCGCGAAGGTGACCGTAATCATGCGCGACTCCGCTATTGAATCATGGACGGAATATTGGTGAATAACCGCGTGGTGAAATCAATAATCAATTGGAGCAAGTAAGGACCAATAAGTACTAGCACGGCGAGTACGCCGAGAATCTTCGGAATGAAGCTCAAGGTCATCTCGTTAATTTGTGTGGCGGCTTGAAATAGGCTTATCAGAAGACCAAGTAGCAACGCAGTGAGTAGCAACGGGCCAGCTAGGTAGACACAAAGTAGCATGGCTTGGTAGGCAATAGTCATGACCGTTTCAGGTGTCATTGGTGCCCCCTACACGTAAAAACTGGCTGCGAGTGAGCCAATCAGTAACTGCCAGCCATCCACCAGCACAAACAACATGAGTTTGAACGGTAATGAAATAGTTGCCGGAGGCACCATCATCATACCGAGCGCCATTAAAACGCTGGCTACAACCAAATCGATAATCAAGAACGGGATAAAAATAGTAAAACCAATTTGGAAAGCAGTTTTAAGTTCGCTAGTCACAAATGAAGGCACCAACACATGAAACGGCACGTCTTGTGGCGTCGCAATAGGGCCAACATCAGCAAGATTGGCGAATAGTGCCAAATCAGGCTCGCGAGTTTGGGCGAGCATGAACTCACGTAATGGCCCAGATGCGAGTTCTAAAAACTGTGGGAAATCGATATTGTCTTGACTAAATGGCAACCACGCAATGTCGTAAATTTGGTTGAAAACCGGTGCCATGATGAAAAATGTCAAAAACAGCGCAAGCCCCAATAAAACTTGGTTAGGTGGCGCCGATTGCGTCCCCATGGCTGTTCTTAACAGGCCAAAAACAATGATAAGTCGCACAAAGCAGGTCATCATTAGGATAACCGCTGGTAAAAAAGTAAGGCTCGTTAAAAATAGTAAGGTTTGCAGCGACAATGACCATTGCTGGCCACCATTTTCGGTTGGTTCAACCAAAACACCAGGAATTGACTGAGCTAACGCGTCAAGAGGCAACCAAAACACGGCTACAGTCATGATTATTAACCAAATACGACGCATTACTTGGCCTCTTCAGATGGCGCTGAGGTGTTTTTATTTAGAGCTTGTTGTAACCGCGCGGCAAAGCTATTTAATTGCGGTTCTGGACGTTCTTGGGCTGGCATTTCATGTAGCTTAGTGACATGGCCAGCAGCCACGCCAAGTACCAGCCAGGTATCGTTGATTTCGACAATGACCACGCGTTCGCGCTGACCAACAGCGACTGAACCGACAACGTTGAGCAACTTCGAGTGGCCTAATGACGTGCCATTGAGTTTACGGAAAAGCCAAGCACACAGCAGAATAATGCCAATAATTAAAATGAGTACTAGGGTCACTTGGCCAAGCAGAGCGAGGCCGCTATCAACTTCTACTGTGGTTGGTTCGTTCATCGGTTTAACTTTTGTACTCGTTCTGAAGGCGTCACAATCTCGGTAATTCGAATACCGTATTTGTCATCTAAAACAACCACTTCGCCTTGGGCTATTAAATAACCGTTAATCAAAATATCCATCGGTTCGCCGGCTAAACCTTCAAGTTCTACCACCGAACCTTGGGCTAATTCTAGCAGTTGTTTAATGGTAATGCGGGTACGACCTAATTCCACACTCAATTTCACCGGAATATCCATGATGATATCCAGCTCATTCATTGAGCTTGCTTGCGCCGTGTTCTCTAACGGTTTGAATACGCTATTGGCATTTTCATCTGGCGCTGCGTCTGCTTGTTCTTCCAATGCATCTGCCCACGGGTCTTGCTCGTTATCTGGGTTTACTTTGTCTTTATTCGTCATCAGAGGGCTCCTTCGCACGCAAAGGGGTAAAAATACCGCCTTTATTTCGTTCACGCATAAGTGAATGCGGGAATCGATGGTTTTCGAGTAATCGCTTCACCTTGAGTGCGCGATTGTCATTGAGACTGCCAAATTCACATTCCATGATTGGCAAGGCATTCACCGTTGCAGTTACCGTTTCGGGCAACTCAATTGGGAGTACATCGCCGGGTTTAAGTGACATGACTTGTGGAATTCGCATCGGGATATCAACAAAGTTGGCGATAAGCTCGACGCTTGAGGCCTGCAGTTCATGGGTAATGCGCTGGCGCCAGGCTTTATCGTTACTGTTGCCGCCGATATCTGCACGCAAGTTGGTGAGCTTGTCACGCAATGGCTCAACCATGGCGTAAGGCATACAAATTTTGAAGTTGCTATCGAGGTTACCCACTTCCAAATGAAATGTGGTAGTGACAACGATTTCACTTGGTGAGCTAGTAATCGCTGCAAATTTCGGCTGCATTTCTGAGCGAACGTAGCTGATTTCAAGCGGATGTACCGCACGCCACGACTCTTGGTAAGCATCGATAGCCAGGTTGAGCACGCGGTTAATGATACGTTGTTCTGTGCCGGTAAACTCGCGCGCTTCGTTGCGGGTCATAAAGCGGCCATCGCCACCAAACAGGTTCTCGACGATCATCGATACAAGCGCATGCGGGAATACCACAAGTGCGCTACCGCGTAATGGCTTCATCGAAATAATATTTAAGTTGGTTGGCGTTGGCGTGGCATCAGCAAAGTCACTGAAGCGTTGGTATTTCACCGACTCAACAGAAATATCAGCGTTACGGCGCAACAAGTTAAACAAGTTCATACGAAATTGACGGGCAAAGCGTTCGTTAATGACCTCTAGGGTATGTAAGCGTTCACGGACAATGCGCGCCTGCGAACCTGGGTCAAACGGCTGTTGCTTCACTTTGCGTTTTGGCTTTTGCGCCAACGCATCGACTCCAGCATCTTGGCCAAGGGGAGCCGTAGTCTGGTCATCGATATCAACATCATCTTCGGGTGCAATACCCGCCAATAATGCATCAAGTTCTTCTTGTGACAGTTGGTGTCCGTTACTCATGTGTTCTCTTTACGTTGTGCTTGTTTACGCCATTGCTCAATTATTATTGAACAATAAACTCAGTAAACAGTACTTCGTTAATGGCTAGCTCTTCATCACCTTGATACGGAGCGCTGAGTGAATCCATAATGCTTTTAGCTAGAATCTTTTTCCCTTCAGATTGGGCAATTTTCTCGGCTTCTTGACCCGATAAAAGCACCAACAAGCGGTTACGAACTTGCGGCATATTCTTCATGAGAGTCGCTTTCACTTTTTCGCTAGGCACTTCAAGCGTTAACCCGGCGTAAAGTAGACGAGGACCAAACTGATCGCTTTGCAAGTTTACAGTAAACGGCGAAATTGCCACAAAAACCGGATCGGTCGGTTCAGGCTCGGCTTGAACAGCACCTACGGCAGAGGCAGCTGCTAAGTTACGCGTATCCCATAACAAATAGGTGTTGAGGCCAATTAAAACCAACACTAAAACCAAGATGATCAGCATAACTGGGGAGTTATTATTTCTAGGAGCTGCTTGAATGTCATTTTTACGCGCCATTTCTTTATCCTTTAACTAGTTACCAACTTACGCCCTAAGCAAACGTATCGACTTGACCGTTATGAGCGGCGGCAGTATGCCGAGAATTTGAGCCCATGTCAGTATTCTCGGCCGATTCTGAATTTTCTACAGTGTTTTCGCTGGTATTTTGTTCATTTTGTTGTGAGTTGGCAGCCCATTGCTGTGCCTGTTGACGCGCTTGTTGCTGAGCAAACTGTTGGCCTTGGTCGCTCACTTGTGAATCACCTAGTTGAATACCTTGGTTGGCGAGGGCTTCGCGTAAGTTTGGCAAAGCTTGTTCTAGCGCACCGCGAACCTGTTGGCTGTGCGTCAAAATATTCAGCTGCGCAGTGGTATCATCCATGCGCAACTGTACCTGCAGAGGGCCAAGCTCGGCTGGGTGCAAACGTAACGTCATTTCATTTTGATTATGCATGACCATCTGTAGCACGTTTTGCTGTAACTGATTGGCCCAAGCTTGACTGCCAACTGGTGCCGCAAGTGATGCCGTGGCTGCTGTCGTGCTCGGAGTTGTCGGTGCAGCTTGTGTTAATTGAGCGGATTGAGTCACTGGTGTTTCAATCATAATCACACTTGCGGTCACGCTTGAAACCGGTGTTTGCACTGCGCGAGCGGTTTCTAGCTGAGTTGAATTAACCGAATTCAACTCAGGTGTAAGCGGCGCGATTGGGTTACGAATTTCAGGTTTTGCTGGTTCCGACATAGCAACAGGAGCAGATGCTGCGAGTTGATCGAGAGGTTTTGTCGACACGGCATTGTCATTGATAAGTGTTGCGGCGGTGCTCGTATTCGTCTCGTTGGCGATGACTGCTGAAACAGGCGCAGCTATTACTGCTGGGCGTTGTAGTGGCGTTTTCCCAACTGCGTTAGCCACAATCGCCTGTACTGATTCACTTGCCGCAGCGGGCTGTGCCGCTTGCGGTTGTTGCAAGGCTTGTTGCTGCTGTAACTGCGCTAAAATTTGAGCAATGGCTTCAGGGTTTAAATCGGCTTGCTCTAACAGCTGTTCTTGCTCGCTGGTATTTAAGTTTTTCGCCAGTTGCTGCAACTGAGCTTCTGTTGTTGCAGAGTCTAGTTGATAGCCGTTTGTACCCGCTGGTGAACCAGTGTGGTTCGACAATGCGGCAAAGAGAGCGGCGAAACCTGAAACCGGTGCGTTGGTATCAGTCGATGCAGCCGAGCCTTTGTTAGTGGCCGGTGTGGTAGTCATTAAATTATTAAAATTAACCATCATACTCACCTTTTTTCTCCTAACGCAGCCCACGCTGGCGCATGTACATGGCTAACGACAGCTCATCAGCTAGCTTCTGTTCGCGTTTCACTGCAACTTTCACCTCGGCTGCCTGCTTACGGTCAGCTAAAGTTTCATATGACGCCAATTTACGTTGTTTGGTTTGCCAAAATTGCTGGCTTTTATCTACTTTTGTTTCTTGATCAACTAACGCATTTTGTGCTCGCGCCACGGCGCTATCTAAGCTCGCTAAAAACTGGCGATAGTTGGTCAGTAAGTGGCTTGCGATGCCGCATTGCATTTGTTGCTGAAGCTGCAATGCATAGTCGTTTCGATATTGCTGCAGCGTTTGTAACTGCTGCGCAATTTTGTGTTTGTTTTGGCGCTCTTCTGCCAATAACTTGGCCGCTTCATTACGTGCTTTCTCAGCTTGTTCAGTTAAGTGGGCTAAAACAAATCCATTCATGTTCAGGCTACTCCAACTAATTCAGTTAAGCGCTGCTGAGACTGTGCAATCGGCGCTTGTTCCGACATTTTTTGCTGCAAGTACGCTTCCACTTGCGGAAATTTTTGTACCGCTTGGTCAAGTAACGGGTCGTGACCTGGGCTATAAGCGCCAACGCTAATTAAGTCACGATTGCGCTGATACACTGAGAACAATTTTTTCAATCGCTGCGCTTGTTGCTGCTGTCCTAGCGTGGTTACCGATGGCATGACACGACTAATCGATGCTTCAACATCAATGGCTGGGTAATGGCCGCTCTCTGCCAAGTGACGCGACAAGACGATGTGACCGTCAAGAATGGCGCGGGTTGAATCAGCAATCGGGTCTTGTTGGTCGTCGCCTTCAGTTAACACGGTATAAAACGCTGTAATTGAACCACCACCACGCACACCGTTACCTGCGCGCTCAACTAGCGCTGGAATTTTCGCAAACACACTGGGTGGATAGCCTTTCGTGGCTGGTGGTTCGCCAATGGCTAAGGCAATTTCGCGTTGCGCCATAGCAAATCGTGTCAAAGAATCCATGATCAGCAATACGTGCTGACCTTTGTCACGGAAATCTTCTGCTAGGCGTGTGGCGTATGACGCGCCTTGTAAACGCTGCAATGGTGATGAGTCAGCTGGTGCTGCGACGACTACTGAGCGCGCCATGCCTTCTTCACCAAGAATATGGTCGATAAACTCTTGAACCTCACGACCCCGCTCACCAATCAAACCAACCACAATCACGTCAGCTTTGGTAAAGCGTGCCATCATACCGAGTAACACTGACTTACCAACACCGGAACCTGCGAAAAGACCCATGCGTTGGCCGCGACCAACACTAAGCAGGCCGTTGATAGCGCGAATACCCACATCAATTGAGGTATCAATAGGGGCACGAAGCATTGGATTGATGGTTTTGGTTGCCAAATAGCCGTATTCAGCCTGTTTCGGTAACGGTTTGTTATCGAGTGGGCGGCCGCTACCGTCAAGTACACGTCCCAATAAGCTATCGCCCAGTGGAAAACGGCGGCTATCATTGTGACCATCGTTGAGTGGCATGACACGAGCACCAGGCACTAGGCCTTGAACCGCATCCAAAGGCATTAAATAAGTTACTTCACCAGCAAAACCAACCACTTCTGCTTCAACAAGAGCTTCGCCATGTTGTGGCATCTCAATTACACAACTGCTACCTACAGGCAGTTTTAAGCCAACAGCTTCAAGTACCATGCCGGTGGCACGCATTAATCGGCCGCACATATACCACTGCGGTAAGTGCTGCAGACGCTGGTTGACACTGTTGAGTGTCACCTGCCATTGATGCAATTGCTGCTGGGCGTTAGCCATGGCGTCCTCGTAGTTGGTGCACAATGCGTTGCCAACGGGTCTCGATAGTGGCATCGAGCTCGCCGTTAGCGCTAATTAAACGGCATCCGCCGCGTTCAAGACGGTCGTCAGCTCTTAACTTCCAGCCTACCGTGGCAATTTCTTGTTCTAAGTGCTGTTTGACTAGCTCTAAATCTTCAGGGTTAAGCAGTAACACCGGTTTGTCGGTGAGCATTGGGTCTTCGTGTAAAATAGCTCGAATTAACTCTAAAACTTGCTCAGGATTTACTGCTAACGCTTCACCGGCCAGCTGCCGGCCGACGGTTAATGCCAGTTGCAGTAAACTTTCTGATAAATGCGCGTCCATCCCCTGCACAGCGGTATCTGCTTCTTTAATCAGATCAGCAAGCGGTGCTAATGCGGCTTGTAGCTGCCCGTTATATTCAGCTAGGCCTTCTTCACGACCCGCTTTTAAACCCTCTTCATGTCCTGCTTGATAACCTGCCTCGCGTCCTGCTTTTAAGCCTTCTTCATAAGCTTCTTGGCGCGCTTGTTCCCGCAATTGACGCAGTTCACTTTGTTGATCGAACTGCGCTTGCTCTGCTTGTTGCTGCTGTGAGGCATCGCGTCGCTGCTTGGCAGACAACGGTTCCATATTCCAGCTACGCCACTGATTGTTCGTATTAGACGAAGGCATCATCACCACTACTCAACACAATTTCACCCGAGTCGGCCAAACGACGCACCACTTGCAGAATAGCTTTCTGCTCGCTTTCCACTTGTGAAACACGAATTGGCCCACGGGTTTCCATTTCTTCGCGAATAAGCTGTGCGGCGCGTTGCGACATATTGCGTAAGAATTTCTCCACCAAGGCATCGTCGGCACCTTTGAGTGCCACCACCAATGACGTGGTTTCGATCTGGCGTAGCAGTACTTGAATACTGCGGTCGTCGAGATCCATAAGGTTTTCAAACAGGAACATCTCGTCGACTATTTTCTGTGCCAACTCGTCGTTGTATGCGCGAATGTTTTCAAGCGCGGTGTCTTCTTGGCCAGCACTAAGCAAGTTAAGAATTTCCGCAGCCGTGCGCACACCGCCCATTTTGCTGCGTTTCAGCGACTGACCATCGAGCATGCCGCCGAGCACTTCGGTGAGCTCTTGCAACGCCGCTGGCTGCACGCCGGTAAAGGTGGCAACGCGCAATACCACATCGTTGCGCAGGCGTTCGTCAAATAACTCCAACACGCCAGCTGCTTGCGCACGGTCTAAGTGAATCAATATGGTTGCGATAATCTGCGGGTGCTCGTCTTTGATCATCTCCGCCACTTCTGGCACATCCATCATGTTCAGCGCATCAATACCAATGCCGCCAACTTTGTGCTCGAGCACATCTTCAATCAGTGTATTGGCGCGATCTGACCCCAGTGCTTTCGTGAGAACTGAGCGAACGTAATCGTCGTATTTGTCGAGCGAAGGTGTATTGGCTAAATCACCATGAAACATCTCAAGCACAGCTTTAATGTCGGCATGTGACACATCCGAAAGCTTCGTCATTTCTTTACTGATTTTCTGAATCTGATTTGGCGGAAAATGCTTGAACACTTCTGCGGCTGATTCTTCTTCCAGCATCAATAACAGCAGCGCCGTACGACGCAAACCGGTCATTTCTTTAGCGACACTTTTGTCATGTGCGTTAGACGTGGTCATCATCGTTCATCCAATTCTGTAAAATGCGAGCCACTTGGCGCGGATTGGTTTGTGCGATTTCTTTCGCTTTGGCTAAGGCTTGTGTGTAGTTCTTGTTGTTGCGCTGTTCTGGCCAATGGAAACTATCGCCTTGATCTTCGGCAATGTTCGAATCATCTTCAGCATCGTAGTTGGAACCATCTTTGCGACGACGTTTCACTACAACTTCTTCCATGTCGTCATCATCGCCAACTACAGCACGAAGCGTGCCTTTGCCATGCGTTGTTGTGGCATTAGTGGTCGGTGAGACATGCACATAGCGCTTCATAATAGGACGTAGTAGCAATAAGTAGAGCAAGAGGATGCCAATACCAGCTAACACATAGCGCACGAGATTTTGCGCAAGTTGCATCACGGCTGGTTGTTTATACCAAGGCTCTTCAATAATGGTTTCTTCGTTATTTACAAACGGGCTGTTTACCACTTCAATTTGGTCACCGCGCGCTTCTTGGAAGCCCATCGCTTGGCGTACTAGGCGATTAATATACTCAAGCTCTTCAGCACTACGAGGCACTAATTTAGGGTTACCTTCTTCATCCAGCACCGTGCGGTGGTTAATCACGATCGCTGCGGATAATCGCTCAAGTTGACCACGCTGATGATCGACATGCTCAACAAAACGGTCGAGCTCGTAGTTCACCACTTGGTCTTGCTGCACAGCGCGAGAGCCTGTGGCCGCAGTCGTTTCAGTCTCATCGCCTTCGGCTGTTGTTTCGATTGGTGATGGTTCAACGCCCGGCGGTGTATTGGTTAATGCGCCAGGAACGCCCATGGCACCAGCGCCACTGCCTTGTAAATTGGTGTTGCGCTGAATGCTTCGAATGGCCGCTGTTTCAGCGGTTTGGTTTGGACTATAGCGCTCAGCCGTTGCTTCACGTTTAGAAAAATCAACCTGCGCAACAACCTGCGCTTTGATGTTGTCGCGACCCAAAATGGGTATCAATATATTTTCAATACGCTGCTGATAAGACTGCTCAACCTGCTGAATGTAATCAAGCTTCGAGCCACTCAAAGCGTCGTCGCGGTTATTCTGTGAGAGCAGCGCACCATATTGATCAACTACAGTAACATTGTCTGGAGCAAGTTCAGGGACACTGCTTGAGACCATATGAATAATGGCTTGTACTTGGCCGTCACCAAGTTTGCGTCCTGGGTGTAACGTTAGAATAACCGAAGCTTTCGCTGGCTCGCGTTCACGCACGAATACCGACGCTTTCGCCATGGCTAAATGCACGCGCGCTTTTTGCACTGGGCCTAATGATTCCATCGAGCTAGCAAGCTCGCCCTCAAGTGCTCGCTGGAAATTGACTTGCTCAGCAAATTGACTAATACCAAACGCTTGGTTGTCCATCAGCGAGAAACCAGCATTGCCGCCTTGCGGTAAGCCTTGCTCAGCCATTTGTAGGCGTAATTTATGAACTTGGTCACTTGGCACCAAAATTGTACCGGCACTGTTGAGCTGATAAGGAATTTGGCGCGCGTCTAGTTCAGTCACAATGCGACCGCCGTCGGCTTCGCTTAAGTTGCTATACAACACACGATATTCTGGTGCGCTTGCCCACATCACCAACGCAAACACCAAGCCAATAAACGCCGCACCGCCAATTAGTAGGGGTACTAAACCGCTTTGCTTCAGCTTATTCAGCCATTGCGGCGGCGCTGCATTCGCCGCTGCTGGACTGTTCATTGTTTGTGCTTGCGTTGCTTCCATTGGGTATCTCAATTCAATTTGTGCACGGATTTATCTACTGCACATTATGCGTAAGGCAACGCAAGTCAAAGTGGTAATAAACGCACTTTTTTATGCTTTATTGCTCGCTTCACTTTTGTAATGACTGGGTATAGTTGCTGCAATCAAAGAAGTGGGTGAGAAGGAATTAGCAATGAGCGTACCGGCTATTCAAACCGCATTACAGCAAATGCAAATCATGAAGGCGGAGGTTGCTGCACCAGCGGCGGCTAAAGTTAACCTGAATGTACAACCTGGGGTTGAACAAGCGCAAAAGGGCGGTTTTGCGGGTGAGTTGAAAAGCTCAATTGAGCGTATTAACTCGCTTCAGCAAGCGTCTGCTGCCACTACAACAGCCTTCCAGTTGGGCGATCCGAACGTGTCATTGAATCAAGTGATGGTCGACAAGCAAAAGGCAGGCTTAGCATTTGAAATGGGCGTGCAAGTGCGCAATAAACTCGTAAGTGCTTACAAAGATATTATGAATATGCAGGTATAGAATTGGACTTGCGGAAGAGGCTTATGCCTCTTCACGCACTAATAATCCACTCATTTCATGCAAATGCTGAGCAATACGCAACACTTCTTCGTTTGGTATTTGACGAATCACTTCGCCGGTGTCTTGGCTCACAACTTTCACAATCGTGCGGCCTGACCCATCATCAAACTCAAAATGAATGCCATAGTTATTCATGACTTCATTAATCTGTTGAACTGGTTTCACTAACTCGTCTTTTTTTATTTCTCGTTGCGCTTCGCTTTGACGCACTGCAGGTAATTGCTGCAATACGCGGTCTAGTCGCTGCTTTTCAGCGGCAGCGGTTGTCACCGGCCAATTTGAAGTGGCTTCATTAATTGGGGTAGCCATAGTGTTATCTCCAAAATACGAAAATATTTTTCGCTTACATTGGAATATCGGCTGAAAACGTACAAACTTTAGCCGGTTTTTCTAGCTCTAATCCTTCTTACAAAGTCGAAGCTAATTCACTGACTTTGTTATATAAATTCATGATGGCAGAAAGTGCAACGCGCTCGCTGTCATCCAATTCCAAATAGGTGTTCTCGGCACGCCGGCCTTCCGGCTTAATAATATGAGCGTAACGGGTCAACAGATGCTCTAAATTCATCTGAATCATCATCAGTTCCAGCTGAAACTCCTGCTGATAAACCTGATATTTTTCCTGTTGCTGCGCATCCTTGCTGTTTTCAATAGCGGCTTTGAGTTTGCTTTCCAAAATGAACTCGACCGTTTTTAGCTTAGGTATCACATCATTGATCAGTTGCTCTGATGTGACGGTTGCGCTTACAGAATTCATCGCTGTTATCCTACCTGCCTACAAACAAAACAGGCCCCCTAAGGAGCCTGCTATTAAGTTTGGCACTAGTTGAGGTATTAACCCAACAGTGACAATACTGACTGTGGTACTTGGTTTGCCTGTGCCAGTACTGAAGTACCAGCCTGCTGCAAGATCTGAGCACGAGTCATGTTTGATACTTCAACTGCATAGTCAGCATCTTCGATACGTGAACGTGCCGCTGATAAGTTAGTTGAAGTTGTTGCTAAGTTTTCAACTACTGAATCAAAGCGGTTCAGGGTCGCACCCAAAGTGCTGCGCGAGGTGTCAATTGTTGCCATGGCGGTATCAACGGCATCAATTGCTGCTTGAGCATTTACAGCGCTATCAACAGTCAAAGCGTTTACGCCAAGTGTTGCTGAAGTTGCGTCTACAGTAGCGACTTGAATTGAATCATTTGCAGTTGTGTTTGCGCCAACTTGAATCTGTAATGGTGCTAGAGCGCTTCCGTCAAGCAAGTTTGTGCCGTTGAAGCTTGCGCCGCCAGCAATACGGTCGATTTCCGCAACACGCTCGGTGATTTCTGTTTGAATTGAAGTACGGTCATCAGCGCTGTTAGTATCAGAAGCTGCTTGAACTGCCAATTCACGAATACGTTGCAAGTTGTCGTTGATTTGGTTTAAGCCGCCTTCCATGGTTTGCACCATAGAGATACCGTCGTTTGCGTTACGCTGAGCTTGACGCATACCAGTAATTTGTGCAGTCATGCGGTTAGCAATTGCTTGACCCGCTGCATCGTCTTTGGCGCTGTTGATACGCAGGCCTGAAGACAGACGTTCCATTGAAGTTTGCAGTGAAGACTGTGACTTCTGGAGGTTTTGCTGACCGATCAGTGAGGTCATGTTTGTGTTGATAACTGACATAGTCTTATTCCTTCTGTTTCCAAATTAGGCTGCCTAGTTTGGCCTGCCGTCGCTAAGGGTTATCGGTGGCTGTAAAAAAACCTTTAGAAATTTTTTTCAAAAAGCGAAAAATATTTTCGAATGCCACAACAACGCTTGCTATATTAAGGGCTAACTAAAGGCATGAGCGCTTATGCCGATAAATGGAATCAGATTATAACTAAGGAAAGGAGCATCGCGTGAGCGAGGCCAGTCAACACGCTCAAACGAGCGAAAATGAATTTACGCCAATAAATAGCTTGGTTGAACTTGCGACATATTATGACGCATTGAGTCAGCCGGGCGTGGCGGTGTTGACGCTGCTTGGGCCTGCGGAAAAAGATCATCCGGTAGTGCTGGTTGAACAACTCGAAGAAGATTACCTCCTTTTTGATCTCACCGCGATTCGTGATGTTGCGCCGCCTCTGCGTCGCGGTGGCAAATTTATCCTTTCCGGTTTCACGCCAGGCGGACTCGTCCGCTCAAACCCCATGTCAATTCGTGAATTCACCACGGTTGATAGTCGTTTATTAGCTTACGCTGATTGGCCCACTGAAATTCATGTGAAGCAACGCCGAGCAAGTTTCCGTGCGAGTTTGCGTATTGGCATGAACGTGGGTGTGCATGTGCGCACCAAAGATAACGATAAAGATGAATTAGTCGAGTTGCAGGGCGACTTAAAAGACTTATCGGCGACCGGCTGTTTGGCCGAATTCTTTATGCAAGACGGCGTGTCGCGGGTATTGCCCGATATTGCAACAGAGATTGAACTGTATTTTCCAAACGGAACATCATTTGAAGTTAAAGCCAAAGTGCGGCATTTGAAAACAGATAATGATCGGCAAGTTTTGGCGGTTGGTTTTGAGTTTGAAAATGTGAGTCAGCCGCAAGAGCGTGAAATTTGGGGTTATGTACGTGAAATTGAGCGTGAAGCTTCACGTAGCGCGGGTAACGGGGATAGCCGCAGTGAATCAGAGTTATTCCGCGTTCGTGATGAGAACGATATGAAGTTGAGCCGCCGTCATGGGCATACTTATGCGACACCAATGGCTCGGAAAATGGCCCGCATTGCTGGTTATCTTGATAGCCAGATGGTCGTGATGAAGCAAGGCCAAGCGGTGAATTCATCGCAGCTGTCGCTTCATGCGGACCGAATTTTGGACATGCTCGAAGATGATCGCCAGGAAACCTTGTTTTCAGTGCATTGTATTCATCGCGAATCGCGTTGGGTAAAACACGGTCTTGCTGTGGCGGTACGTTTAGCGGACTTGTTGAATGCCGCGAAGATGCCGCGCGATTTGCGCAAGGCAGTAGTTGCTGCGGCAATGGTTCATGATCTCGGTAAAGGGACGCTTCCTCCAGAAATTTGGAAGGCGACCACGCTAAGCACTGATATTTATGAAGAAATGCAAAGCCATGTGGAAGCTATTATTGAGAAGCTTAGTGGCGTCAAGTGGCTTGCTCCGGTGGTGAGAGACAATGTGATTGCACAAATCAATGAACGCTTGGATGGTTCGGGTTATCCAAATGGATTGAAAGACAAGCAACTTGGTCAGTTAGCGCGAGCGGCGGCGGTGGTTGATGCAATTGACGCGGTTCAACGCCACCGACCAGATCGCCCAGCGATAACGCCAGTTGCTGCCGGTAAGTCAATGCAAACACGGCTGGAGCAGTTTGATGAAGCCTGGGTGAAAAGGTATGTTGCTCACTTTGGCCCACTTCCAATTGGTTCGTTGCTACGTTTTGAAAAAGGGCAGTTCGGTTGGGTTGTTGGCCTCGATGCCAAAAAGCGAGTCAACCGTATACGTCTTTCACCTCATAAATTGGCACCTGATGATAAGTTAGGCCCGCCCATTGAAGGCGCTGCTTTGGCCGAATTAGGGCGCATTCGTGACGTTTTAATACCGGAAAGTTAAATCATTTCTTCGGTAAGTAAAAAAATCTCTAAAGTTGAACAAATTGTCGCCGATAAACATGAATAGGCGTGTTTTGCGTCGCTTTTTATCGGTTTTGAATTGAATTTATTCATGCAAACTGATTGGTATGAGAAATAGGGGTTAGCACCATGGCATCAATAGCAGCATTAGGTATCGGTTCGGGCCTCGACCTGAACGGCTTACTAAATCAGCTGGAAGCAGCTGAGCGGCAGCGCCTACAACCGATCTCGTTACAGCAAAAGAGCTTTGAAGCGAGAATTTCTGCCTATGGCAAGCTACAGAGCGCGTTAACTAAATTTCAAGACGCAACTAGCGCTCTCAATTTAACGCCAACATTTAAAGCGACGAAAAGCTCAGTTAATTCTGATGTGCTGACTGTTGCCGCTGCATCGAATACACCGACGGGTACCTTCGACGTCAATGTGACGGGGTTAGCTAGAAGCTATAGCATCGCGACTCAGGGAGTTACTGATAGTGCTGCACAAATTGGAACAGGTACGGGAAATGTAAGCTTAACTCTAGCGAATGGTACAACACATAGTATCGATTTAGCGGATGGCGCAACGTCGTTAGAAGATATTCGAAGTGCCGTAAATAACGCACAAACTGATGTTCAAGCTTCAATTATAAATGATGGAAGCGGTAGCCCATATCGGTTGGTTTTTAGTTCCGCAAGCACAGGAACCGATTCTGCTATTGCTGATATCACATTCGGAGGCGCTCTTGCTGGCAATGTGGCGACGGATGTCTCTACTGAAGTGGCTGCATCAAATGCAACGCTTTCGGTCAATGGTGTTGCTATTACTAGTCAGACAAATGTTGTAGAGAATGCAATTCAAGGTGTAACGCTTTCGTTGGCGAAAGAAGGGCAAGCGCAAGTCAGTATTACGCGTGATGCCGAATCAATTTCAGGAAATGTGAACGACTTTGTTGCGTCATTTAATGAGCTCCAGCAACTCATTACTGATATGACGAAATACGACGAAGGCTCACAAGTTGCTGGCCAGTTGTTAGGTGACAGTGGCGTGAGAACGATCGAATCTCGTCTTCGAAACCTGCTGAGTGAGACGGTTGCTAGTCAGTTTACCAAGCTTGGTGATATTGGCATTTCGCGAGAACTTGGCGGCAAGTTAAAGGTGGATGAAGAAGCGCTCGCAAATGTCGTCCAAAATGACTTGCCAATGTTGCAAGAGTTTTTCGCAGGTACAGATACTATAGAAGGCTTTGCCGACAAGGCAAAGACAACGCTGAGTAATCTTTTAGCCGATGAAGGCCCAATCAATAGTCGAATCAAAGGGTTCGAGAGTACGCTCGAGCGCTTAGATGACCGTTACTTCCAAGAAGAACAACGAATTGCATCAACAGTGGAAATCTATCGTAAGCAATTCGCACAAATGGACAGCATGATTGCGAGCATGAATTCAACCAGTGCTTATTTACAGCAACAGTTTGCTTCGCTGAATGCGCAATTAGGCCAAGGTAACTAGAGGTAATTATCATGTACGGTATGCGTGGTGCAGCAGCTTATGGTCGTGTGGATGTCGAGAGTCATGTGCTTTCAGCAAGCCCGCACAAACTCATTGCAATGTTGTTTGACGGCGTTGAGAAACAGATTAAAGCGGCGAAGTTGCATATGCAGAACGGCAATGCTTCAGAGAAAGGCAGCGCCATCGCCAAGGCAACCGATATCGTGCACATGGGTTTAATCGCTGCGCTAGATAAAGAAAAAGGTGGCGAATTAGCTGAACGCTTAGAGTCTATTTACTTATACGTGAGTGAACTCTTATTGAAAGCGAACTTGAAGAACGATATCGCCAAATTAGATGAAGCGGCAGAGCTACTGGAGCAAATTGGTTCTGCTTGGAAAGAGATTCAACCACAGGTTGAAAGGGCGTAAGGCACGTGGCCGCGCAACCACAATTAAAACGTGACTATTTAATGTCGCCGACGGAGGTCATTATGTCGTATCAGACGCTACTGGAACATTCGAACAGAATGCTCGCCAGTGTGCGCAACGAAGACTGGGAAGCCTTAATTGAAACGGAAGTAGAGTACGTTCGTGAGGTTGAAAAGTTGAGCCACGCCGAAGCCGGAGTTGAGTTGTCTGAGGACCAGCAACTTAGCAAATTACAACTTTTGAGCACCATCATGGATCAAGATCGCGAGATTCGGGAGCGGTTAGTCGCGCGTCGCACCATGTTGGAGCAGACGTTGCTCAGCATGCAGAAAAAGCAAAAGCTCGAGCATACCTATAGCAGTTGAGTAGCATAACTCCCCTGTTGGATACCTTGGTCCACCAAGTTGCCAAGCAACGTTCAACGGTGGACCTCCTACCTCGCCACACCTTGCCAGTGGCACCCATTCAAGCAACCGCAAGTACCACTGAATTTAGCCAGGCCGGTCAACAAATCGCTAGGCTAATTCAATTAATTCAGTCGTTTCAGCAACAATTGCCGCAGCCTATGCAGTCTTCTCAGCAACACATGGGGGGGCATATCAAACCGAATGCACCGTTATTTCCAGCGTCAACGCAGCTCGACACACTGACGCTGATGGGGCGATTGCAGACAATTGTGAAAGACTCAGGATTATTTTACGAAGCGTTATTAGCCCGCTGGGCCGCTGAGAAAATCCCATTCATGCAGGTACGCCAGCAACCACATAATCTTGGTCAATTTCGAGCAAACTCACCACAAATACAAACAATTTTAGGTCAACAACTCGAGTTACTTAATTCAGGTATCATTCGCATAGACACTGAATTGTGGCCACAAGCGCATTTGCAGTGGTTGGTGCAGCCTGATGTGAATCCTCTGGTACAACGCTGGCGCGATGAACAACGTCGTAAACAAGGAGAAGAACCAGAGCCGCCGGCGTGGACAAGTGAATTGAAGCTAACGTTGCCGCAGGTGGGAGAGATACGCGCTCAGATGCGGTTGTCACAAAAGCATCTCACAATGCAGTTACAATGCGCGGAGCCATTGGTTGCATCATTGCAAGAAGCTACGACGCGATTAATGACGCGGTTGCGGTTGGGAGCTGGCGTAGAAATAGACAATATTCCTGTTTCGAGGTTACCGCAATGAGCGATGACAATTCCAAAGACAAAAAAGCGGTTGCTTTGCGTTATAAAGAGTTCGAACCTGCGCCAATAGTTGTCGCAAAAGGTGAAGGATTGATCGCGGATAAGATCATTGCCTTGGCAAACGAACATCATGTGTTTGTGCATGATTCACCAGAATTGGTCGATCTTTTGTCGCAAATTGATCTCGATGAGTATGTACCGCAAACGCTTTGGTTAGTTGTTGCAGAGTTGTTGATATGGGCAAAGTCGGTGGAAGCAAGCCACTGATTAACCGTTTTTCACTGCAGTTAGAAAAACAAAAATGCAACATAATATTATGAAGTGTAGACTGTAAAGATTGATCTTTACTATTGACTAACAGTGTTAAATTTTGCTAAAGATCGCATCAAGAATCAAAAACAATCAGCAGTGTTGGAGAAATGCTCCCATGAGTCACAGCAAGACTATTTCTGAACTTCAGGAATTAAACCTCAGTTATCTGATGTTGGTTCAGAAATTAATCGTCGAAGATCGCGATACCGCAATTTTCCGATTAAAAATCGACGATGAATTAGCTGATCTCATTGCTGATATGTCCGCGAAAGAATTAACCATGTTGGCGCGCCAACCACAAAGCCTTTTACAACCTAATTTGGGTCCGGTAAGTCAGTTGAAAGCAATTTTGACAAACAAACGGGATACCGGAATGCAGGCAACTCATTTAGCGATGTACATGGCGTCAGCTTAAATATGAAAGAAGAGTCATAGATGACCGCCAAAAAACTTCTTGAAGAACTCAACCAAGTGCAGCTTGCAATAGAGCTCATTGAACTTGGTGCGCGCTTGCAAGTTCTGGAGTCTGAGGTGAGTTTAAATCGCGGCCGTTTGGTAAGGTTGTATAAAGAAGTGTCGGGTAAATCTCCGCCCAAAGGGATGCTGCCATTTTCAACCGATTGGTTCATGACCTGGCAGCCGAACGTGCACTCATCGTTCTTCTATAATATTTACTCAAAGTTGCGTGAAGGGCAGAGATTAGAGCGCATGCAGGCCTTTATTAAGGCCTACAAACTCTACCAAGAACATATCCAATTAAGCGGCGAAGAAGAAGTTTTAGCTTTAACGAGAGCTTGGACGCTTGTACGCTTTTTTGAAAGTGATATGTTCCAGTTGTCTAAATGCACCTGCTGCGGGCTTCAATTCGTCAATCACGCCCACACACCAGACGCCGATTATGTTTGCGGTGTTTGCCAACCGCCGTCGCGCGCAGGAAAACCACTCAAACAAAAAACCTTAAAAATTCGAAAAGAAATTTAAGTCTCCCTCTGACGCGCCGATAAAGTTTTTAGATGTGTTTATAGAAAAAGGAAGCGGCCGTGTTAATAGCGATCGGTTTTGTTGTGGTGTTATTGTCCGTGTTTGGCGGCTTCGTGTTAGCCGGTGGTGCGCTGGGCCCTATTTTCCAACCGCTCGAGTTATTGATTATAGGTGGCGCCGGAATAGGCTCGTTTATTGCGGCGAATAACGGTAAAGCTATTAAGGCTACGTTGCAATCAGTCAAGCGGTTTAAGCGCTCTACCCAGTACAATAGCGAAACCTACCTAGAACTCCTTGCGGTTATTTACAAATTGCTCAATAAAATGCGTCGCGACGGTATGTTGGCTGTTGAACGAGATATTGAGAATCCAGAAGAGAGTGCGATTTTCCAAGAGCATCCAGACGTTCTTGAAGACACCATGATGCTGAATTTTATTGCCGATTATCTACGCCTCATGATCAGTGGCAATATGAATCCGCAAGAACTCGATGAGCTCATGCTGCATGAAATTGAGACTTTTGAGGCCGAAGCTGAAATACCTGGTGATGCCTTACATAAAGTTGGCGATGCGATGCCGGCATTCGGTATTGTGGCGGCAGTACTTGGTGTTGTTCGAGCACTCAGTACAGCCGATGTGCCGCCAGATGTTATGGGTACGATGATTGCTCACGCTCTGGTAGGCACGTTCTTAGGTATTTTGTTGGGTTACGGTTTTATTAACCCATTAGCAAGCCGCGTTGAACGCCAGGTTGCTGAACTCGTGAAAACGTTGCAAGTGATACGCGTCACACTGTTGGCAAGCATGCACGGATACGCACCGCAATTAGCGGTTGAGTTTGGGCGAAAAGCGTTGCACACCTCTGAGCGACCAACCTTTACTGAACTAGAAGACCATGTTCGTGGCGCCAAAGCGGAGTCGTAGTCATGGCTGATGAACATCGCCCGATAATCATTCGACGAAAGAAAATTGTCAAAAAGCACCATGGCGGCAGTTGGAAAATTGCGCTTGCGGACTTTATGACGGCGTTAATGGCGTTGTTCTTGGTGATGTGGATTTTGTCGATGTCGAGCGAGAAAGATCGCCAAAGCATTTCGGAATATTTCCGTACACCGTTGTTAGTTTCCATGGCCGGCGGTGAGCGTTCAAGTAACGCAGCAAGCGTGATTCAAGGTGGTGGCGCCGATCCAACCCACATGGAAGGTGAGCAGGCGCGAATTGATTTGCGACGAGAATCACGCCCATCTGATGTGCGTCGGCATTTTAACGAAATTCGTCGTCGCGTTGAGGCCGCCATTGAGGCGGACCCGGTATTACGTGCTTTGAAAGCGCAATTACAGTTCGATGTGACCCGTGAGGGCTTGCGGATCATGATGCTAGATACCGAAACAAAACCCATGTTTGAAGTGGGAAGTGACCGTATAGCACCGTATATGGAGCGCTTACTCCGAACCTTAGCGCCGTTGCTGAATGAAATTCCGAACGAGGTTACTATCAGTGGCCATACCGATAGCTTGCCTTATGCTGGTGGTGAGCGTGGCTATAGCAACTGGGAGCTTTCGGCTGATCGTGCCAATGAATCGCGCAAAGCGTTATTAGATGGTGGTTTTGAGCCCGAACGATTATTACTAGTGATGGGTGCTGCGGATCGAATTCCGCTAGACGGAACCGAGCCTGATGACCCACGTAACCGCAGAATTACGATTGTGGTACATACCTTTGAATCGGCTGAATTTATTAAGCGCCAAGGCTTTTTCCCGCAAGATCAACTAGAGCTTGAGGCTAGCCTAGAACCGGATGTGCGACAACTAAACGAAGAATTTCAGCGTGCGACCAACGCAACCGACCAAACAAAACAGAAATAAGGGGTTCTAACCCCTTTTTTCGGCCCTTCGCTCTTGCTTGTCATCAGCAATAATTGCTGTCATGGCAGAAGAGCAAACAAACGACCAAGAAAAAACAGAGGAACCCTCCGCCCGAAGATTACAAAAATCTCGGGAAGAAGGTCAGGTTGCGCGATCGCGCGAGCTGACCACTTTTGTGATCTTATTCGGTGGTGTTCTGGTGCTTTGGGCGTTAGGAAGCACCATGTACCAAAACCTTGGCTTGGTAATGGAGCAGGCTTTTCTCTTTGAGCGTTTGCAAGTTTCCGAAGCGGGGCCAATGTTGCAAAACGTGCTAGAGCTCGGTCAGTCTGCGCTGTTCTCGCTATTACCGCTGTTTGCCGTGATGATGGTTCTGGCTCTAGTTGCTCCAGCGCTACTGGGCGGCTGGGTCGTTTCAGCAAAAGCGATGGCGCCGAAGTTTAGTAAGCTCAACCCAATTAAGGGCTTAAAACGAGTATTTTCTACTCAGGCGTTAGCAGAACTTGGCAAGGCGATTGCGAAATCGGTGTTGGTTGGCAGTGTGTTGATGCTGTTTTTGTGGGATCAGAAAGCAAATTTTCTGCGTCTCATGAGCCTTGAGGTAAAACAGGCGCTAGGTGAAGCCATGAGTATGGCTGCGCTCGCCTGCTTTTTAATGATTCTAACCTTGTTGGTGGTGGTTGCTTTTGATGTTCCGTTTCAGTTATTCACGCACACCAAAAAGCTGCGCATGTCGAAAGATGAATTGAAACGCGAAAACAAAGAAACCGAGGGTGATCCGCATGTCAAAGGTAAGATTCGTCAACAACAACAAGCCATGGCTCGTCGTCGCATGATGACCGAAGTACCCAAAGCAGATGTGATTGTGACCAACCCGACGCATTATGCAGTCGCATTGAAATATGATGATAGTAATATGGGCGCCCCGCGCGTTGTCGCTAAGGGAACCGACCTCGTAGCACAACGTATTCGTGAGCTTGGTGACGAGCATCAAGTGCCGCGCTTAGAGGCACCGCCCTTAGCGCGGGCATTGCATATGCATGTTGATTTGGGGCATGAAATTCCTGCGCCGTTGTATACAGCTGTAGCCGAAGTTTTGGCTTGGGCATTTCAGTTAAAACGAGCTCGTGAGGGGGCTGCGCTGACGCCGCCAACACCAACCAATATTTCAGTTCCTGATGATTACGAGGTACCAGCACCATGAAGTTAAGCATGAATGCCCTAGCAGGGAGCTTCAGTTCGGCACGCTTACAGGTTTTAGTTGGGCCAGTACTCATCCTCATGATTTTAGCGATGATGGTGCTGCCGTTACCACCATTTGCACTTGATTTTCTATTCACGTTTAACATTGCGCTGTCGTTAATGGTTTTGTTGGTGAGCATGTTCACTGAAAAGCCACTTGAGTTTGCTGCTTTTCCAGCGGTTTTGCTGTTTTCGACCCTGCTACGCTTGTCACTGAACGTTGCTTCAACCCGTGTTGTGTTAATGGAAGGCCACAACGGTGGCGATGCCGCCGGTAAAGTCATTGAGGCGTTCGGACAGTTCTTGGTGGGTGGTAACTTTGCTGTTGGGTTGGTGGTGTTCTTAATTCTCGTTGTCATCAACTTCATGGTTATTACAAAGGGCGCGGGGCGTATAGCCGAAGTGGGCGCTCGCTTCACGCTTGATGCCATGCCCGGTAAGCAAATGGCTATTGATGCTGACTTGAATGCTGGTTTAATTGGCGAAGAAGAAGCGCGTCGTCGTCGTCAAGAAGTCGCACAAGAAGCAGAATTCTACGGTTCAATGGATGGTGCCAGTAAGTTCGTTCGAGGCGATGCTGTTGCTGGCATGATTATCATGGTGGTCAACATTATTGGTGGCCTATTGATAGGTGTTATGCAACACAACATGAGTGCCGGTGCTGCAGCAGAAACTTACGTGTTGTTAACCATCGGTGATGGTTTGGTTGCACAAATTCCTGCCTTGATCATTTCAACCGCTGCTGGTGTTACGGTTTCTCGCGTAAATACCGAGCAAGATGTGGGGCAGCAGTTAATCAAGCAACTGTTTGTCAGCCCCAAAGTGTTAATGCTATCAGCCGGCGTCATTGGCATGCTGGGCCTAGTACCGGGAATGCCCAACTTTGTATTCTTGTTGTTTACCGCGATGTTAGGCGGTTTCGCATGGTACTTACACAAGCAGCAAACCGCTGAAAAAATGGCTGCAACGCAGTCTGAGCAAGTGGCGCCCGCGCCGTCATTCAGCGCACCAGAAGCCAGTTGGAATGACGTTCAGTTGGTTGATACGTTGGGGATGGAAGTTGGCCACCGTTTAATTTCCTTGGTAGATGATACCCAGCAAGGTGAACTACTTGGCCGCATTAAAAGCGTTCGTAAGAAGTTCGCACAAGAAGTAGGTTTTCTACCACCAGTTGTTCATATTCGCGATAACCTTGAGTTAAACCCCAACACCTACACCATTACCTTGAAAGGTGGAGAAATTGGGCGCGCCGAAATTTATCCAGATCGCTGGTTAGCGATCAATCCAGGTCAGGTGAGTGGTGAAGTTGAAGGTATCGACACCACAGACCCTGCGTTTGGTCTTCCCGCGAAATGGATTAGTCAAGATCAACGCGAACATGCTCAAATCTATGGGTATACAGTTGTTGACGCGAGTACCGTGGTTGCGACGCATCTTAACCATCTATTGCAACGTTACGCATCTGACTTGCTCGGTCGTCAAGAAGTGCAACAGTTGGTTGATAAACTATCAGAAGAAAACAAAGGCTTAGTCGAAGATGTGGTGCCAAAATGTGTTACCGTAACCACGTTACAGCGTGTGCTACAAAACTTGCTTGAAGAAGATGTTTCGATTCGCGATTTGCGCACTATTTTTGATACGTTGGCTGAGTTTGAAGGGCAGCAAGCTGATGCTCATGAATTGACGGCGCGTGTTCGTATTGCTCTTGGTCGAAATATCACGCAGAAATGGTTTGGTGGCGAGCGCGAATTGCAGGTGATTGGTTTAGATGTTTCGCTGGAAAATATGCTGTCACAAGCGTTGCAACAAAACAGTTCACTGGAACCAGGATTAGCGATGACGTTGCAGGAACAAACTCAAAAAGCACTGCGTCAGGCAGAAACGCTGGGCTTGGCACCTGTGTTAGTGGTGCCGCATCAGTTGCGCCCGTTATTGTCGCATTTCTTACGCCGTCAGCTCCGTGATTTAGTGGTAATATCGCAAGCCGAAATTCCAGATGACAGAACCATTAAAGTAGTCAGTGTTATTGGAGGGTCACAATGACCATTAGGCGCTTCCGAGCAGCCAGCCACAAAGATGCGATGCGCAAAGTCCGTGATGCACTGGGCGATGACGCAGTTATTGTTTCATCACGTAAGACAACGCAAGGTGCAGAAATTTTTGCCATTGGTGAAGCCGATTTGGCAAAGCTTCATGATGCTGAAGATGAGTCGGCAACCACAACACCAGATTTTTCCGGCATTGCTCAGCAGTTATTGAGCGATGTTCAAGATATGCGTGCCATGCTACATCAACAGCAAGGCGACAAAGTGCCGGACGACAATCGTAAACGGCTGTATCGACAGCTTCGCGCAGGGGGGTATAGCGATACACTGAGTCGTCAATTAGTCGCGTTACTGCCGTCAACATTAAATCACTCCAATAAAACTTATGCTGAAGCACTAAAGTGGCTACAACAGCAAGTTGTCGCACGAATTTCCCACCAGTCAGACATGCAAGTACATGATTGGGAGTTGCTTCAACATCAAGGCGTGATGGCACTTGTTGGGCCAACTGGTGTGGGTAAAACCACAACCACTGCGAAGCTAGCTGCGAATTATGTCATGCAACATGGCAACGATAGTTTGTTGTTGGTGACTACCGATAGCTATCGTATCGGCGCGCAGCAGCAACTAGCGATATACGCCGAGCTGCTTGATGTGCAAATGCACGCATTGGCGGATGGCGATACGCTAGATTCATTGGCAGAAAAGATGCAAGGCAAGCGTTTGGTATTGGTTGATACCGTCGGCATGAGTCAGCGTGATCAGCGCCTCGCGCAAAAAATTGCGGCACTTGGCAGCGCCGAGAATCATGATTCGACGCGTATCGTGTTATTGCTGAATGCAGCGGCGCAACAAGAAACCCTCGATGAAGTAGCTCGTATTTATCAGCGTATTGCCAGCGAAAGTGATTTGACTATCCACGATTGCATTTTGACAAAATTGGATGAAACGGCGCGCATGGGTGGTGTATTGGATACCGTCATACGACATAAACTGACGGTTCAAGCCACTTCATCAGGGCAACGTGTTCCTGAAGATATTCAAGTGCCGGATGTGGAGCAATTGGTTGCGGACTCATTGACGGCTGAGGTCAGTCAGTCAGCACTCGCTGAAACGGAGTGGGAGCATGGCGATGAAAAGCTCGAACCGTCGCAAGTATTCGCACACGGCCATTTAATTCAATCGAGCATGCAGGCGTTGCGCCATCAGGTACCACATTTTCAAGAGCTTGTGCAGGCTTGGAAGCATAGGGTATTGCCTGAAAGCTGGGTCAACACAGCGTTTCCTGATGAACTCAATATGATTCGATGGGCGGCGCCACAACCGTTGCAAGGTTGGAATCATTTAACACCGCATTTAGGTTTAAGTAAGCAAGGTTTGCCGTTACTGCCGCCGGTTCTTCACAGCGCTGAAGAACCAGTGTTACCCGATATGGCGTTAGCGCCGGTGCAATTGTTTGATTATCTGCCGCAAACCGACTTGCTGGGCGTTTTTTCTGAACATCAAACGGGTTGGTTAGCTACGTTGAATCTGAATCACAAAGTACAGGTTCAAGGTCAGTCGCGAGCCGTTAGCGAGTTGGTCAAAAAACACAGTATTCCCTTAAGTAAGCACACTATTCTTTATCGTGGCGAGCGTCGCCGTCTTGAACTTACCGTTGCTGCGGCAGAATCAGAACAGACTCAGCAATTGGTTCAAGTGGTGTATGGCGAGTTACATGGCGGGCCGAGTAAGAACCCAATACAGCGCCGTTATTGGTTAGCTGATGGCCATTGCACAGCAGAACAAGTGGTTGAGCGTGCGCGCACCATGATGCAGCTGGAAGAATATGCCCGACTGACGCGTCTGGCATGGCGTGCTTTAGGGAAACTTGATTTAGACGGCGACACGCAATTGGCTTTAGCCGGGGCATTAGCTGCAGTGACCTTGCACGTTGAATATCATGGCGCCGCGCAGTTTGCTGGGTTAAGAGGCGAGCTTCTTAGTATTAGTGGCAAGCGCGGTCGCGTTCAAGGTGATAAACTGCTTCCCGCAATTTTGCACGTGATGCATGCCTACGAGTCATTAGTGGCAGCAGGCCGTGAAGTAGAGGCATAAGTTAAGTATGAGTGATCAGGCAGCAAGTTTGCGGCAGTGGGCAGCCAAGCGTAATGGTGATGACCAGGCAAACGAAGCCGTATCAGAAAAAGTATCTGCGACGAAAGCGGCCGATAACCTGGAACAAGTTGTCGTTCTTGGGTTGCCTAAATTGAATGAAGAGTACGCGCTGAAGGCCGCGTCAGTGTTTCATCGCTGGGCAGAAGATGGTATGAAATGGGTTGGTACTGCTGATAGATGGCGCGTTATTCCGGTATCGATAGACTACCCTGAGTTTGATAAGTTAGTGGCAAACTACCCGCGTTGGGCAATTTGGGTAGAGGGCGATTTAGATAGCTTTCAACGGGCCTATCGCGCGTTAAAACGAATTCATGAAGTGAATGGGCCGCAGCGAATTATTGCGCTGCATCCACCGATGGCGCGAAAAGGGCTGTTAGCGAATATCCAAACGGTTGCGCGCCAATATTTCAACATTGATGTTTTGGTATTTTCGGGCTGAAAATTATGTATACAGCTGAAGGTAAGTTCAACAAGCACAGTATAATCGAACAGTATTATCCACTGGTTCGGCGCCAAGCGTTTAGCTTAAAAGTTAAACTGCCTGCAGGCGTTGATGTGGATGATTTGATTCAAGCTGGTGTTGAAGGCTTACTGAGCTGTGTCGACCGTTTTGATCCTGATTCGGGTGTGGCATTTTCGACTTATGCTCATCAACGTATTCGTGGTGCGATGATTGATGAACTGCGTAGTCGCGATTGGCTCCCTCGCAGTGTTCGGCGCAATGGTCGCGAGTTAGAGCAAACCATTCGTAAACTAGAGCAGCGACTTGGGCGCCCGCCCGAAGAACGCGAAATTTCCGCAGAATTGAACATGGATTTGAACGAATACCATCAATTATTGCTCGATACCAACAATGGCTTGGTTTTGTCATACGACGAAGTGGTATTTGAAACTCCCGGTAATGAAACTAACGATGACGAAGATACAGAGCCAGAAACTCAAATTGGCAATGCGCAGCTAAAGCAGCTATTAGTAGAAGCAATTGATATGCTTCCTGAGCGTGAAAAATTAGTCATGACGCTCTATTATCAAGAAGAACTTAACCTCAAAGAGATTGGCGCAGTACTCGATGTTACCGAATCACGTGTATCGCAGTTACATAGCCAAGCGATCAAACGAATTCGAGCACGGGTTGCCACCGATTAACCCAAACAACGTACTCAAAGTACAAGTAGGTGCTTGATGAATAATTATAAATTAGAAATTCGTTGGGGCTTTATTTTTAGCGTCGCCATGTTGCTGTGGGTGTTGATTGAACGTGTGGTTGGTTTGCACAGCACACTGATTGCTCAGCATGCAATATGGACGAACTTATTCGCGGTGGCTGCAATTACCATTTATGTACTTGCCTTACGGCAGAAACGTACGCATGAATTAAACGGCGAAATGACCTGGAAACAAGGGTTTATGTGCGGTGTTGGTATCACTATTGTAGTGGCCATTCTCTCGCCGCTAACGCAGTGGCTCGCCCATACTTTGGTGTCACCGCACTTCTTCGCCAATATGGTGGAGTATGCCGTAAGCAGTGGCAATATGACCGAACCTCAAGCGCTCAATTATTTCTCTCTGCAAAGCTACATGATTCAAGCAGTCATTGGTGCCGTTGTTATGGGCGTGATTACCTCGGCTGTGGTAGCTTTATTTGTGCGAAATAAGAAGTAACGAAGCGTTAATTTCAAGCAAACACAAAGGCAGAAAATCTATACTGTGCTAAATTGTATGTAACGTTCAGTTGCAAAAGGGAATATCAGCATGATGAAGAAATTAGCAGTAGCAGTGGCGGTATCTTCGCTTGTGGTTACCGGCTGTGCCAACATGAGTAATACGCAAAAAGGCGCGACCATTGGCGCTATTGCTGGTGCCGTTATTGGTAAAGGTACCGGCGATCACGATAAAAGTCGTTATGTATGGGGTGCCGTAGCTGGCGCTATTGCAGGCGGTGCTATTGGTGCTTACATGGACAAACAAGAACGCGAGTTCCGTGAAGAGTTAGCAGGTAGCGGCGTTCAAGTTATTCGTGATGGCGACAATATTCGTCTGCAATTACCAAGTAACGTGACGTTTGCCGTTGATAGCACGACTATTGCTTCAAGCTTTGATCCAGTGCTTGTTGATGTTGCGAAGGTACTTAACCGTTATGAAAAAACCACGATGTTGGTGGAAGGTCATACCGATAGTACAGGTGACGCCAACTACAACCAACGTTTGTCAGAGAATCGCGCGTTGGCTGTACGTAATCACTTGGTAGGCAATGGTGTTGACCAGCGTCGTGTGACTACTGTCGGTTATGGTGAAACCATGCCGGTAGCAGATAATAGCACTGCTGATGGCCGTCAACTCAACCGCCGTGTTGAATTGCGAATCGTGCCGAACGAAGCCTAATTCGAAGGTCTTCTGGTAATAAAAGAAAAGCCGCTGATGATATCAGCGGCTTTTTTGATCGTTTTTATAAAGAGTTTAATAGTGCGTTATTCGGCTTTAGATGCTTGGTTTACCAAAAGCGCGATGGCGCCATCGCCGGTCACGTTACACGCCGTACCAAAGCTGTCTTGTGCCATATACAGCGCAATCATTAACGCAATGGCGGTTTCACCGAAGCCAAGCATTGAACCCAGTAAACCGACCGCAGACATTACCGCACCACCAGGTACGCCTGGCGCCGCCAGCATCACCACACCGAGCATGAAAATAAATGGCAGGATGGCTAAGAATGATGGAATTGCTAAAGCGCTGTGCAAATACATCACCGCGATGGTGCAACTGACAATCGTAATGGTCGAGCCGGCTAAATGCGTTGTTGCACATAATGGAATCGCAAAGTTGGCGACATCGTCATTCACTTTATTTGCTTTGGCGCTGCGTAAAGTCACTGGAATGGTTGCAGCGCTCGACATGGTGCCTAATGCCGTAAAGTAAGCTGGCAGCATGTTCTTAATGAGCGTCACAGGGCTGATACTGGCTTTTAACCCAGCCACCGTAAACATGCTGATGATATACACCCAATGCAGTGCTACAGCGAGTAACAAGACGATACCGAATGTTTTAAGCGTACCAAATACGGTGCCTGCGGCAGCCATTTCAGCAAATACGCCAGCAATGTAAAACGGCAATAGTGGAATGATGACCTTACCGAGAAGTAACTCAATAATGTCTCGGCCTTGGTCTGAAATTTGTTTGAGTTGTTCTGCGCGAGTTGCGGTGATACCAAGCCCGAAAATAAACGCTAAAACAAGCGCTGTCATGATGCCAAACACGGGCGGCATGTCGAGAGTGATGAATGGCTCTAAAACCTTAGCATCGGCAGTCTGAGCGGTTTTAGCAGCGGTGGTTAACATCGGTACGACAAAACTCGCGACAAAATATGCAACGGTACCCGCCACAATGGTTGATAGGTAAGCGATACCCAAGGTGCGGCCAAGCAATTTGCCAGAATTCTGTGGTAAACCAGCGATACCACTGGTGATAAAGAACAAAATTAATAACGGAATGGTAAAGAATAATAATTGACCGAATAGCTCTTTGAACGTTAATAGTAGTTGGGTGACCCATTCAGGCGTATAGAGCCCAATTAATGTGCCAACGGTAATACCAATGATAAGTTTTATGATTAACCCCATGGTGTTCTCTCTTTTGTGACCCTTGCGGATTTTATAGTGAGGGTAGTGTAAGGCGTTTCACCTAAATAAGTGAATCTAAATAGCGAGCAAGATCGTAACTTAAGTATTACCACAATAAAAAGGGAAATAACTATGTCGTCACCACTTTCGTTGGAGAGGGAGCTTCAGCAAATTGCACTGGGTGACCGAGAAGCGTTCAAGCGCCTGTATCAGGCAACGTCCGCTAAGCTTTACTCAGTCAGTTACGCTATTGTTCGTCGCGAGAGCGCCGCCGAGGATGCTGTTCAAGACACCTTCATCAAAGTTTGGCATCGGGCGTCAGATTACAGCGTTACCAAGGGCTCAGTCATGAGCTGGCTAATTAGCATGGTGCGTTATCGGTCAATCGATTTGATGCGTAACCGTCATAACAGCATGCAATATGAAGATACACCCGACCAGCTACCAGCTGTCGATACCTTAGATAAGTCCTTAGATTCATTGCACGAAAACCATCAACTCAAGCTATGTATGGATGAATTGCAGCCGCAAACCCGTCACTGCCTGCAGCTTGCCTATATCAATGGCTTGAGCCATCAAGAAGTAAGCGATTACTTGAGTGAAGCGTTGGGTTCAGTGAAGAGTTGGATTCGTCGTGGCTTGGAAAATCTTAAAAGGTGCCTAAAACGATGAGTGATAAAACTGAAATTCAACATCAATTAGCTGCGCGCTACGTTATTGGTAGCATGCGCGGTGGCGCCAGAAAACGCTTCATGCGCTTATTAATGACTACCCCTGCGCTACGCGAACATGTGACTTTTTGGGAGCAGCACCTTTATGCGCTAACGGATACAGTGCCTGAGCGCGAGGTGTCTCCGAAAGTTTGGAATCAGATCGAGCGTCGATTGGGTTGGACACAAGCTGAACAGAGTCGCAATACATGGTGGTTGTGGGGATTCTCGGCGGCGGCGGCTTTATTACTGCTTAACTTGCTTACTTTTGTGGCGCCATTTACGCCAACGCCGCAGGCTATTGAGCGCGTGGCTGTGGTTCAAAATGATGATGCACAAACGCTGTGGCTAATAAAACAGCAGGGGCAAACGTTAATGGTAAACGCTGTTGGTAACATCGAGCAGAGAGCCGATGCCGATTATCAGTTGTGGATGTTACCGCAATCGGGGTCAGCGCCTATTTCGCTTGGTTTATTGCCGCAACAGGGTGAACGGGTTCTAACAATAGACACACAAATCAATTTAAATGATGTTGCAGCACTTGCTGTTAGCCGCGAGCCACTTGGTGGTTCACCACTTGATGTGCCTACGGGGCCAGTGGTTTTTGTAACCGATATTGTCATACTTTAAAAAAGTTGCATCTAATATGCTCTCTCAATCGTTACTTGGGTAAGACCCATAAGTTTTTCGGGGTTGGAAATCCAATTTAAACGATTGAGAGGGCATTAATATGAACAACAAGACTTTGTTTACAACAACAATACTAGGCGTTGCCATTGCTGCCTCGACAGCATTTGCATCAAGCCACCGTGAAGCGCCGAATATTGCGCGTTTACCTACACTAGATTCAACAGACTTCTATCTATTCAATAGTTATGAATTAGGGCGAGAAGACTACGTCACAATCATCGCCAACTATATTCCATTGCAGGATGCTTACGGTGGGCCAAACTATTTCGCCATGGATCCAGCAGCGGTATATGCATTACACATTGATTCTGATGGCGATGCGGTTGAAGACGTGACGTTTGAATTTCGCTTTAACAACGAAATAGCTGGCGTGACGTTGCCGGTTGGCCCTGACGCGATTAACGTGAGTGTACCGCTTAAACATGTTGGTGGCATTGCTGCGGGCAACAACGCGACGTTAAATTACAACGAGACATACAGTTTAGCGGTGGTTTCAGGGGCACAAAGAAGTGGTTCAAGCGCCGCTGTTACTGGTGTTAATGGCGAAACAGCGTTTGTTAAACCCTATGCTTATGTTGGTGAAAAAACCTTTGGTTCGACTGCAGACTATGAAGCTTATGCGAACCAATACATCTATGACATTTCAATACCAAACTGCAGTGCGCCAGGGCGCGTGTTCGTGGGTCAACGCAAAGACTCCTTCACGGTAAATCTTGGTGAAACCTTCGATTTAGTGAACTATGTTCCTGTTGAAGGAGATAGTGCACCGGGTGCTGGCGATGGTGGCGGCTTCCCTGGAGGTATTACGCAGTCGATTAACAATGACGATTTGAACGATAAGAATACCAATACGATTGCACTGGAAGTACCGAAGTCGTGTTTAGTTGGCAATGGTAACGGTGTTATTGGTGCTTGGACAACAGCAAGTTTACCGCAGGCACGAATCTTGAATCCGAATGCCGTGGCGAGCAAACCAGAAGTTAATGGTGGTGCATTAGTGCAAGTATCGCGACTAGGCTCACCGCTTGTGAATGAATTGGTAATTGGTATTGATGATAAAGATCGGTTCTCATCAGCACACCCTTCAGCTGATGGACAGTTTGCAACCTACGTAACTCACCCGACATTGCCGGTGATATTGGATATTTTATTCCGCGATGCCGTTAATGCCACGTTGGGAACCAATTTTGAAACAATTGCACCGACTAATTATCCACGGACCGACTTGGTAGCGGCTTTTTTAACGGGGTTTGCGGGGGTTAATCAGCAAGCGACCGTGACCGCATCTGAAATGCTACGTCTGAATACAGCGATACCTGCCACACCAGCCGATTTACAATCGAACTTTGGTGTAGCTGGTAATGATTTAGCTGGCTTCCCGAATGGACGTCGCCCCGGTGATGACGTGGTCGATATCGCATTACGGGTTGTGATGGGTGCGCTTTGTCATGACATTCCAGTGAACGGTCAGCCTACTAACCTAGGTTTCTGTGAGCCAGCTGATGCAAATGTTGGTACGGCACCATTTACTGACGGTGCGCCGTTAGATAGCAGTTTCTTTAATACCAGCTTCCCTTACTTGCTAGCGCCGCTCGCTGGTTCACCGCAATAAGGAGATTTGTCATGAAAGCAATGATGATAAAAGTAGCTACTATTGTTGGTTTAAGTGTTGGTATGTCGGGTTGCTTCGATTCTGACGCAAACATAAATACCGCGCCAGAGGCGATTTCTACGCGCATTACTACATCAACTGAAACACCGGTGATGGGACAATTATCTGCAGCAGATAGTGAAGAAGGCGAATTGATTTTTTCACTTGATGGAGAGCCAAGCGAAGGAATGGTGACAGTCGCCAGCGATGGTAGTTTTACTTACACACCGCGAGCGGAATTCGTCGGGAGTGACTCATTCACGTTTCGTGTTTCAGATGGTCAGTTTTCATCTCGAGGAAGTGTTTCGATTACCGTTGAAGAGTTGGTTGTGTCGTTTCGTACTGCGGTACGAGCAGCGTTTGACCAGTCAACACAGGCGCAGCCAATTTCGGTAAACGGACGTTCGTATCAGCAAGATGTTACAACTACCGCAGAGTTTGACGACCTTATTGCTGCTGGTGAGGTTTCAGGAAATGACTAGAGTTACCAAGCGATCACCTTTCCTCATGGTGGTGTTGGTGCTGGGCAGCGGCGTTGTCGCCGCAGCCCCTTTCTCTGATGCGAAACACTACGCCATGTTGGTGCAGGAAGGAAAGCATGAAGCAACGCATTCGTTTCACCAAGATGCCGAAGTAATATGGCGACGAAATCAGTCGCTCTTGGTTGATATGGAGCCATTACAACAAGCTCAGTGGTATCTAGCGCGAGCGGATTTCCTACAATTTGAGCACCGCTTTGAAGAAGCGCTGCAAGCTTTAGATAAAGTTGAGAAAACCGGTTTTCTAGTAAGCAACGCATTGCTTATACGGGCTCGCATTTCATTGACTATTGGTGCGCTTGAAGACGCTCGTATGGCCTGTCAAAACCTTCGGGTATTGGTTCCGGTTGATACTTGGGCGACCTGCTTATTGGAAGTTGAAGGACGCAGCGGTGAACTTCCGCAATCGTATCAAGCATTAAAACGCATAGCGGCTCGAAATATTGATATGTCAGATGAAGTATCAGCATGGCGTTTTCAAATACTTGCCGAACAAGCACAGCTGTTGGGGTATTACAACGAAGCATTGCAATGGTTAGATAGCGCTAACTACGCAGCTCAACCGGTTGTCGCTCAGAAACAAATACTCGATATTTGGTTTAAACAGAATAGACCTGAAGTGGCTTCAGATGTTATGCCTCGTTGTCCAGAGCCCGACAGTCTGTTTCCCGATAGTCTTATCGTTCGTTTTGCTCGTGCAGAACTGGAAAGTAGCAGCCAGTTGACCTGCTGGCGTTCATTAGCATCTGAACGTATTGAAATTAGGGAATTACGCCACGACCGTTTGCACACCGCTGATATTGCTTACTATCACACCTATGTGAGTGGCAATGCGAAAGCGGCGGTCTATTGGGCTGAGTTAACGGTTGCAGTTGCTCGAGAGCCTTTTGATTATATGCTGCTAGAAGCAGCGCAGGAGTTGAGACCTTGAAAACAAAATTAAATCTCTTACTGCTTTTAGTGATAATGGGTGTGTCTGGGTCGGCATTGGCACATCGATTTAGTACCAGTTTCTTGACCATGTCGTCGGCAACAGAGGGAACACAGAGTTGGACATGGCGCATAGTTGAACATGATCTTGATACGCTAGTAAATTCGCATCATCTAACTAAGTCAGAGTCAGATGACAAGTGGTTAGACGCTATTGTGAAGCGCTTAATAAGCGTTAACGAGGGCTGTGAGGTGCAAGTAGAACAGTCGGGAAATATGCTCGAGACTGTTTATGCAGGGCAAACGTACGTTGATTTAAATGGTCAGATTATTTGTGTAGGAGGCAGTTTGTCAGAGCTTTCTGTTGAAACGGTATTTTCGTCAATTAGCGACCATAAGGTTGTGCTAGCGATACCGTCAAATTCAACGAAACAGGTATTGAGTTTGAGCCAGACAAACTGGAAAAAATAATGATTATTTCCCAATACAGAAGCTGCTAAAGATTTTGCCGAGTAAATCATCCGAGGTGAATTCGCCGGTTATTTCATTAAGGTGTTGCTGGGTGAGGCGAAGTTCTTCGGCCAGTAACTCGCCGGCTAGATTCATTTCTAATTGTTCTTGACCAACCATGAGATGTTCGCGCGCGCGCTCGAGGGCATCAAGGTGACGACGACGCGCCATAAAGCTACCTTCACTGGTGGCAGTGTAGCCAACGCAATGTTTTAGGTGTTCGCGTAAAAGATCAATACCGCGGCCGGTTTTAGCGCTCAGATGCAGTACTGGAATGCCGCCGATATCTTCAATCGTGACCGGCTCTTCATTTAAGTCCACTTTGTTGCGAATGACCGTGAATGGTAAATCGTCAGGTAGCTGTTCAAAGAACTCAGGCCAAATGTCAGCGGGGTGTACTGCGTTGGTTTCTATTGCATCCACCATAAACAACACGCGATCAGCACCGCGAATTTCGTCCCAGGCGCGCTGGATACCAATTCGCTCAACTTCATCTGGGCTTTCTCGGAGTCCGGCGGTGTCAATGATATGTAACGGCATACCATCAATTTGGATATGTTCGCGCAACACGTCACGAGTGGTACCGGCTATGGCGGTCACGATGGCTGATTCTCGGCCTGCTAACGCATTTAACAGTGATGATTTACCGGCATTTGGTCGACCGGCAATCACAACTTTCATGCCTTCGCGCAACAGCGTGCCTTGTTTTGCTTGTACCATGACCTGTTGTAGGCGGTCGATGATGCCTTCAAGATCAGTGGCGACTTTGCCGTCGCTAAGAAAATCAATTTCTTCATCCGGGAAGTCAATCGCAGCCTCAACGTACATACGCAGATGAATCACTTGATCAACAAGTTGGTCTATCTCGTGTGAGAATCCGCCCTGTAGGCTTTGTAGGGCGGCTTTGGCTGCTTGTTCTGAAGTCGTATCGATGAGATCGGCGATGGCTTCCGCTTGCGTTAAATCAAGCTTGTCGTTCAGAAACGCACGCTCGCTGAATTCGCCGGGACGAGCGGGGCGTACATCGGGGAAATCCAGAATGGCTTTAATGATCATGTCAATGAGTACAGGGCCGCCGTGACCTTGTAGTTCAAGTACATCTTCACCAGTAAACGAATTTGGACCTTGGAAAAATAGTGCAATGCCCTCGTCGAGCACAGCACCATGAAGGTCTTTAAACGGCAGGTATTCGGCTTTGCGCGGGGCTGGGCAGTAACCTAGCATGCGCTCGGCGACACTGCGTGCCGCCGGCCCACTAACTCGGACGATGCCAACACCACCACGCCCTGGAGGCGTGGCTTGTGCGACGATCGTGTCGTTCGTTAGCTCAAAGTCCATCGCTTATTTCTTCTTGCGACGTTCCATCATGCCTTTCTTTTCAAGGCCACGATAGATCCACTGCATCTGACCAATGGTAATTAAGTTACTGCTCAACCAGTACAGTACCAGACCTGCAGGGAACCATAGGAAGAATACGGTAAAGATAACAGGCATGTATTGCAGTAATTTTTGTTGCATCGGGTCGGTAGCAGGAGTTGGTTGTAACTTCTGCATAATGAACATCGATGCACCCATTAAAATAGGCAGAATGTAGTAAGGGTCTTTCGCAGACAAATCGTTAATCCAGAGGAACAACGGTGCATGACGAAGCTCTACGCTTTCTAAAAGTACCCAGTACAAGGCCAAGAAAATAGGCAACTGAAGAAGCATCGGTAAACAACCACCCAGTGGGTTTACTTTCTCTTCTTTGTACATTTTCATCATGGCTTGTGACATTTTCTGACGGTCGTCGCCATAGCGTTCACGAAGCGCTTGCATTTTTGGCTGAATCATCCGCATTTTCGCCATGGACACGTACTGTGCTTTGGTCAACGGATAGAGCAACGCTTTAATGATGATGGTGATGGCGATAATCGACAGACCCCAGTTAATGAGGACGCTTTGTACTAACTGAAGCAATTTGAAGATTGGTTGCGCAAGCCACCACAAGAAGCCGTAATCAACGGTTAAGTTTAAGTCTTCAGCAACCATTGCCATAGCATCTTGATCTTTTGGACCAACAAACAGTGTTGAACGTAGTTGTGCTTCAGCGCCTGGTGCTACCGTCGCAGTTGGGTAAAGTACCCCCATAATCGCTTGGTCACCACCAACAATGCGCGAGAATAGTTGTTTAGTGCCTTCGCCTCGTGGAATCCACGCTGAAACAAAATAGTGTTCAAGCATAGCCACCCAGCCCTTTTGGGTTTCGCGGCTTAGGCGTTGGTCGCGCATATCGTCAAATGCGTATTTTTCGTAACGGTCTTCATCCCATGAGTAGGCACCACCTTTATAGGTTGGCATCATCATGTTGCCCGAGCCTTCAGTCATGATTTGCTTAAGTTGGGCATAAAACTGAACTTGCTTATGGCTGCCTGTCGCGTTGCGAATGGTATAAACCACGTCTATGGCGTAAGAACCTTTTGAGAAGATGAAGGTTTTAGTTATTTGGCTACCATCTTCAAGCGTGTAGTGAAGAGGTACTTCAAGCTTATCACCGGTTAATTGATAATCAGTTTGTTCTACGTGGAACACTGGGCGGCCTTGCGCTGAGTCTGTTCCATCGGCGCCAACAAGGCCTGATTGAGCAATGTAGAGTTGGTTAGAATTTGCGTGCAACAACTCAAATCGCTCTTCTGAGTCTTGAGTGCGGGCAAATTGAAGAAGTTGAGCGTTAACAACATCACCGCCGTGGGTGTCGATAACCACATCAAGTACGTCAGTTTTCACCTGCACGCGTGGGTTATTCGATGCGTTGGTTGTAGCTGGCAAACCACTGTCGGTAGATTCTGGAACCGAGCTATCAGTAGCAGCTGGAGCCATGCGTGCTTCAGGCACACCGGAATCTGTCGATTGAGTTTGTTGGGTTTGCGCCGCTTTTTGTGTACCCGGTGCAGTATCAATAAGCCAATTTTGGTAGAGGAAAAAGCTCACTACCAAGAAAGCGATAAACAAGATAGAACGTGGCGAATTCATAAGTCCTTCGTCTCTGTTTTACTTTGATTCGTTGTTTCCGTTTCACAAGATTCAGTACCTGGAACCGGGTCGAAGCCACCTGGATGCCCTGGGTGACATTTGAGAATACGCTTACTGGCAAGCCAGAAGCCTCGAATGATACCATGCTTTTGGATTGCTTCGATGGCGTATTGTGAACAGGTTGGCGTAAATCGACAACGCGGCCCTATCAGCGGACTAATAATTAGCTGGTAGAGTCGGATGAAACCGATAGGTACTGCGCGCAACGCTTGCTTAAGGTTCGCCATAAGTAATCCAAACGTTGCTGCAACTCTTCCTGAGAAAGATCAACAACACCGTTTTTTCCAATCACGATAATATCGAATGCCGGTATTTTATGCTGTTTTAGACGAAAACTCTCGCGAATCTTGCGTTTTATTCGATTTCGATCAACAGCGCGCTTGGCTCGCTTTTTTGAGAGCGTGACGCCAATACGAGGAAAACCGAGATTATTTGGGGTAGCAAGCATGGTGAGTTCAGCCGTGACAGCTTTCACCGGGGGATTATCGAAGACTTTCTGAAAGTGCGCGGGAGTTAACAGTCTTAACTCCCGCCCGTAAGCGTAATTCTGCTTCAATATTATGCAGACAGAACTTTACGGCCTTTGGCACGACGGCGAGCCAACACTTGACGACCGTTTTTCGTTGCCATACGAGCACGGAAACCGTGAGTGCGCTTGCGCTTCAATACGCTTGGTTGAAATGTTCTTTTCATGACGTTACTTCCGTATTCGAGTTACCTAAAAATTTAGAGCGCGAATTCTAACGGTTAAAAGGATCAAAGTCAACGTAAAAAGCTATCCACAAATGGAAGATGAGAATGATTTTAATTGTGGATAAGCACTCGTCGTCGATGCAGTAAATTTGTTGCAAATGCTAGCGATCCTGAGGTGCTTTTAGTACAATCAAATCAATCCAGCCGATGCTAAAAACAAAGGATCGCTACCGATCTGGCTTTAGCTATCGCGACTAATAATTATAACTGACAATATCGGGAGACAGGTGTGAATAAATCGCTTTGGCAATTATGCGCAGATAGACTGCAAAGCGAATTAACCGCGCAGAATTTCAATACCTGGATCCGTCCACTTCAATCTGAAGTCGAAGACAACGTTCTTACCTTATACGCGCCCAACTCATATGTTGTTGATTGGATCAAAGATAAATATTTGAACCAGATTAACGACTACCTAAATGAGCTTGCTACAGAGCGTGGTGAAAAGAGTCCACGAGTTTCTTTCCGGGTTGGTGGTGTTGAAAAGAAACCAACGGGTAATGGTGTAGCAACAAGCACGACTGCTAGCCGCCCAGTATCAACACCAGCCGCTGCACCAGCACCGCGCCAACCTCGCGCAACGCCATGGAATGCAACGGATGCCCCAGCCCCTGCTTTTGAGTGCAATATTGATGAAGAGTATACCTTTGATAACTTCGTGGAAGGTAAGTCGAATCAACTTGCGTTGGCAGCGGCACATCAAGTAGCGGAGAATCCAGGTAGCGCTTATAACCCGCTGTTTGTATATGGTGGTACTGGGCTAGGTAAAACCCATTTGTTACATGCTGTCGGTAATGCTATTCGTACCCATAAGAAAGATGCGAAAGTATTCTATATTCGTGCCGAACGTTTCGTTCAAGATATGGTGAATGCGCTAAAGAATAGTACGATTGATGAAATGAAGCGCTATTATCGTTCCGTTGACGCGTTGCTGATTGATGACATTCACTTTTTCTCGAATAAAAAGGGTACACAGGAAGAATTCTTCCATACTTTCAATGCGTTACTTGAAGGTAACCAACAAATCATTCTTACCAGTGATCTGTATCCGAAAGAAATCGAGGGCTTAGAAGATCGACTACGTTCGCGGTTTGGCTGGGGTTTGACCATTGCGATTGAGCCGCCAGAGCTAGAAACACGCGTGGCTATATTGATTCGTAAAGCGCAAGAGCGTGGAATTACCTTACCTCATGAAGTAGCTTTCTTCATTGCGAAACGGCTTCGCTCAAACGTGCGAGAGTTAGAAGGCGCTTTGAACCGTTTGGTGGCAAATGTGAATTTAACTGGGCGGCAAATAACAATCGATTTCGTGCGCGAAGCATTGCGAGATTTGATTGCAGCACAAGAAAAGTTAGTTACGATTGAAAATATTCAAAAGACAGTGGCTGAGTACTACAACATTAAAATGTCAGATATGCTGTCTAAGCGTCGCTCGCGCTCAGTTGCTCGTCCTCGCCAAATGGCGATGGCATTAGCGAAAGAATTGACGAATCATAGTTTACCGGAAATTGGCGATGCCTTTGGCGGGCGCGACCACACGACGGTATTACATGCGTGTCGGACGATTGCAAAATTAAAAGATTCACAGAACGATTTAAAAGAAGATTATCGTAATTTAATTCGAACGCTGTCGGCGTAACGTTTAGTTTTGAGTAAAACGCGGCGAAGCGACAAGGAACAAACAACAGGGGAATGTGGGTATGAAATTTTCCATCAGTCGTGATGCTTTTTTAAAGCCACTTCAAGTTGTCAGCGGTGCAGTTGAGCGCCGACATACCATTCCGATTTTATCGAATGTACTCATTCAAGCATCGTCGGATCAGGTACGGCTTACTGGAACAGACTTAGAAGTAGAACTCGTTTCTTCATGCGCTATTGAGGGCGGTGAAGCAGGTGAAGTAACCGTTCCTGCGAAGAAGTTGGTCGATATTGTTCGCAGCCTGCCAGACGGTGCGACGGTAGAATTTAGCGCATCGGCAGACAAAGCGATGATTCGCTCTGGTCGAAGCAAGTTCACGCTAGCCACGCTACCCGCACAAGATTTCCCTAATATCGACGACTGGGATAGCGATATCCAGTTGGTGACAAGCCAAGCAGTTTTAAAAGATTTAATGGAACGCACGCATTTTTCCATGGCGAACCAAGATGTTCGTTACTATCTAAATGGTATGTTGTTTGAAACCGATGTAAATATTTTGCGTACCGTCGCAACAGATGGTCACCGTTTAGCAATGAGTAGCTGTGAGATTGGTCAACCGAATCTTGCTGCACGACAGGTGATTGTACCGCGCAAGGGCGTGATGGAATTGCTTCGTCTTCTCGACGATGTTGAGAACGAAGTGAAGATTTTAATTGGTAACAACCATATTCGTATTGAAACAAATGGGATTGGATTTACCAGCAAATTGGTTGATGGCCGATTCCCTGACTACCGCCGTGTACTTCCAAGTGGCGGCGACAAAGTGGTTGTGGCTGAGCGCGAAGTGTTGAAGCAAGCTTGTTCGCGCGCTTCAATTCTTTCGAATGAAAAGTACCGTGGTGTCCGTGTTAATTTAAGTTCTGGTGAGATGTGTTTAACAGCTAACAACCCAGAACAGGAAACCGCTGAAGAAGTGATTGAAGTCGAATATCAGGGCGAGCCGTTAGAGATTGGCTTTAACGTTAGCTACTTGATTGATGTATTGAACACCGTACAAGGCAGTAAGGTGAAATTCACGCTTTCAGGTTCTGACGCAAGTGGACTTATTGAAGATAACGACGACGATTCGTCGTTGTACGTGGTTATGCCAATGCGCCTGTAAAAGGCGCATTGCTGTCGTATGTATCTCGAGTCGTTGTCGCTTACAAGCTTTCGGAATTTCGCGTCGGTATCAATCACGCCAAGTAAAACGGTGAATATTATTTCCGGAGCAAATGGCAGCGGTAAAACGAGTTTAATCGAGTCGATTTATTGCTTGGGTTTTGGCCGTTCGTTTCGACCTGGTACTTTTCGCCAATTGATTCGACACGAAGACGACCAGTTTGTTGTATTCGCCCGCGTAACCGAACAAAGCGGTGAAAAGCATCAAGTTGGTTATCAGCGAAATCACGTGGGCGAAGTACAACTACGAATCGACCAAGCGAAAGAGAAACGATTTTCGGCATTGGCACGAATGGTGCCAGTTCAACTGATGACACCTGAAAGTATCGAATTAATTTTGGGTGGCCCGAAGGTAAGAAGGCAGTACATAGATTGGGGAGTGTTCCACGTGGAACATTCCTTTTACAGCGATTGGGTTGGTTTTGCTAAATTGTTGAAACAACGCAACAGCTTACTCAAGATGAAGCGATTTCATCAAGAACATCGCTACTGGGACGAACAATTTGCTAGTTTCGGTGAGCGCATTCATGCGCATCGCGAAACCTATGTTAAAGGATTCGTTCCCGTATTAGCACGACGTTTGGCAGAGTTTTTGCCGAACTATAATTTTGAGTTTCAATTGCGGTCTGGTTGGGAAAAGGGTGTTACCCTCGCTGAGGCGCTCGCAAAACATCGTGAACAAGATTTACGATATGGGCATTCAACGGTCGGTCCGCATAAAGCTGAGCTTAGAATACTGGCCGACGGAGAGGATGTTAAAAACCTTCTTTCACGTGGGCAGTTGAAGTTACTTGTTGCCGCACTCAAGTTGGTACAAGGTGAATACCTTCAGCAGAAAACTGGCGTACAATGTATCTACCTAGTGGATGACATTACAGCCGAATTAGATTCGGTCAGTCAGCAGAAGTTTTGTGGTGCGCTCGTCGCATCCAAGTCACAGGTTTTTGTATCGGCGATTGATGGTAGTGACATAAGTTCGCTCCTCAAAACTGAAGATACGAGAATGTTCCACGTGGAACATGGAACCGTCAAGGAACAATAGAGAAGCTAATTATGGCAGAAAACAATTACGATTCGTCCAGTATTAAAGTCCTTAAAGGGCTTGATGCAGTTCGCAAACGCCCCGGAATGTACATCGGTGATACCGACGATGGTACCGGCTTACATCACATGGTTTTCGAAGTTGTCGATAACTCAATCGATGAAGCGTTAGCAGGGCACTGCAAAGATATTCTTGTGACGATTCATTCCGACGGATCAGTATCAGTTCGAGATGATGGTCGTGGTATTCCGGTAGACATCCACTCAGAAGAGGGTGTATCGGCAGCACAGGTTATCATGACCGTACTGCACGCCGGTGGTAAGTTCGATGACAATTCATACAAGGTTTCGGGCGGTCTGCACGGTGTTGGTGTGTCTGTTGTAAACGCTTTGTCAGACAAACTATTGCTGACGATTCAACGTCAAGGTCACATCTATCAGCAAACCTATAACTTGGGTGACCCAGTAGAGCCGTTGGCGCAAATCGGTGATACTGATAAAACCGGTACAGAAATACGTTTCTGGCCAAGCCCAACCATCTTCAGCGATATCGAGTTCCACTACGATATTCTTGCGAAGCGATTACGCGAACTGTCATTCCTGAATTCAGGCGTTTCAATCATTCTTAAAGATGAGCGAAACGAGCGTCAAGACCACTTCAAATACGAAGGCGGTATTTCTGCCTTTGTTTCATATTTGAATAAAAATAAAACGCCAATTCACCAAAACGTTTTCCATTTTAGTACTGAGCGGGAAGATGGCATTTCAGTAGAAGTATCTATGCAATGGAATGATTCGTTCCAAGAGGGTATTTACTGCTTTACGAATAATATTCCTCAGCGTGATGGCGGTACGCACTTAGCTGGATTCCGCGCTGCACTGACTCGAACGTTAAATACCTACATGGAGAAAGAAGGTCTTAATAAGAAATATAAGACCAACGCAACGGGTGACGATGCGCGTGAAGGCTTAACCGCTGTTGTGTCTGTGAAGGTGCCTGATCCTAAATTCTCTTCGCAAACGAAAGATAAGCTTGTCTCATCTGAGGTGAAATCTGCAGTTGAGCAGACGATGAACGAGAAATTAGCAGAGTACCTTTTAGAACAACCGGGCGACGCTAAGATTATTGTCGGCAAAATTATCGATGCAGCACGAGCTCGTGAAGCAGCACGTAAAGCACGCGAAATGACACGCCGCAAAGGCGCTTTAGATTTAGCTGGCTTACCGGGTAAGCTTGCGGACTGTCAGGAAAAAGATCCTGCCTTGTCTGAACTCTACATCGTGGAGGGTGACTCTGCGGGTGGTTCTGCGAAGCAGGGCCGTAACCGCAAGAACCAAGCAATTTTGCCTTTGAAGGGTAAAATTCTAAACGTTGAGAAAGCACGATTCGACAAGATGCTATCATCGCAAGAAGTTGCAACGCTCATAACCGCACTAGGTTGTGGTATTGGACGTGATGAATATGATCCAGATAAAACGCGTTATCATCGTATCATTATCATGACCGATGCTGATGTCGACGGCTCGCATATTCGTACATTGCTGTTGACCTTCTTCTATCGTCAAATGCCAGAGCTTATTGAGCGTGGTTATATGTACATTGCTCAGCCTCCACTTTATAAAGTGAAGAAGGGCAAGCAAGAAACCTACATCAAAGATGATCCGGGTTTGATTCAGTATCTGACCAGCCTTGCACTTGATAGTGCCTCTTTGCACGTGACGAGCGATGCGCCAGGTATCAGTGGTGCTCACCTCGAAACATTGGTGAACGATTACCAGCTGGCTCAAAACTCAATTAAACAGCGTTTATCACGTCGTATGCCTGAGGCCTTTCTTCAACGCTTGCTCTATGCGCCACGTTTGACAGAGGAAATGCTTAAAAATCAACAGGCTATGACTGATTGGGCAGGTGCATTGCAAAATGATCTCACAGCGCGTGAAGTTAATTCGGCAACATATACCTTATCTGTTCAACATGACGAAGAACGTAACTTCTATTTACCAGTTGTTATCGTGCGTCGTCACGGTATTGATACACCGTATCCTCTGAGCTACGAGTTTTTGATGTCTCGCGATTACGATCAACTCGTTTCAATTGGTGAGAAGATCAATGGTTTGGTTGAAGCGGGCGGCTTTGTACGTCGTGGTGAGAAAGAGAAACCGGTTAGTGACTTCGTTGAAGCCGTTGAGTGGTTAATCAGTGAGTCGAAGCGCGGTATCTACATCCAGCGTTACAAAGGTTTGGGTGAGATGAACCCGGAACAATTGTGGGAAACCACAATGGACCCGGAAACTCGCCGTATGCTCCGCGTAACAATCGAGGATGCGATCGCTGCGGACCAACTGTTTACGACTTTGATGGGTGACGATGTTGAACCTCGCCGTGCATTTATTGAAACGAATGCATTGAAGGTTGCTAACCTTGACGTGTAGTCACGTCCTAGTGAACAAAAAAGGGAGCCAATCGGCTCCCTTTTTTATTTTTGGAAACAAAGAATCTAGGCCAGTTATCAAGTAACCTGAATCTTATGCGTCTTAGTTTAATTTAAAACCGAAATATCCGCAATTTGTAAGAACAACTCACGGAGATTTTGTAGCAAAGCGAGTCGATTCTGTCGTACTGCATCGTCATCCGCGTTTACCATCACGTTATCAAAGAAGGTATCTACCGGTTCTTGTAACGACGCAAGCGAAGTAAGTGCGGCGGTATAGTTACCAGCCTTTAAAGCACCCTCAGAGGCCTCTCTAGCATCATTAATCGCGTCACTTAATGCACGTTCTGCACCTTCCACCAGCAAGTTAGTATCTACCGTCGTTGGCAGAGAACCTTCAACTTTCGCCAAAATATTGCTTACACGCTTATTCGCTGCTGCGAGCGCTTCTGCTGCTGAATGACTTCTAAACTCAGTCACAGCTTTCACTCGAAGATCAAAATCAACAGGCTTGGTAGGGCGTCGCGCAAGTACTGCTTGAATAACGTCTACTGCGATACCCTGTTCTTGATACCAAGTACGGAAGCGGCCTAGCAAGAAATCGACTACATCTTGTTGAACATCTTTCGCTGTTAACAGCGTTCCAAAGCTCTCTGCCGACTGTTTAACTAATACTTCTAAATCTAGGTTATAGCCGCCTTCAACAATAATCCGTAACAAACCGATTGCGGCACGACGTAGTGCAAATGGGTCGCGGTCACCTTTTGGCGTTTGGCCAATACCGAAAATACCCACCAAGGTATCGAGCTTATCCGCAATTGCAACGGCTGCACCTTCTGGCGATTGTGGCAAATTATCACCGGCAAAGCGTGGCAAATAATGCTCAAAAATTGCTTGCGGTACACCAGCGGCTTCGCCGTCGTGACGCGCATAATGCATACCCATCACACCCTGAGTCTCAGGGAATTCTAATACCATTTGCGAGGCGAGGTCGGCCTTACATAAATAGCCAGCACGTTCTGCAACTGACGCATTAGCACTTAAATCTGCTGCAATTAAAGCTGCAACCTTTGCAATGCGATCAGATTTGTCCTTAATAGAACCAAGCTGTTTCTGAAACAAAATGTTAGCTAGGCCATCAACCCGATCAGCTAAACGAACCTTTTTGTCCGATTCAAAGAAAAACTGTGCATCGGCTAGGCGAGGGCGCACCACTTTTTCATTACCAGAAGTGATTTGCGCCGGGTCTTTCGACTCAATGTTGGTAATAAAGATAAACGCCGGTAGCAAGTTGCCTTGTTCGTCCTCAAGCGGGAAATAACGCTGATCGTCTTTCATTGTCACAATCAACGGCTCTTTAGGAACCGATAAGAATGACTCATCAAACGAAGCTGACAATGCCACCGGCCATTCTACTAACGCGGTAACTTCGTCAATTAAATCGGCGTCTTCAACAACGCGGCCGCCCAGTTCTTTGGCTAACGTAGCAATACCAGATACGATCATTTCACGGCGCTTTGCGAAATCACCCACAACCCAAACCGACTCGAGAGCTGCTTCATAGCTATCAGCGCTCTTTAACGCCGTACCTTGAGGAGCGTGAAAACGATGTCCTTGAATATGATTATTAGAGCTCACGTCTAAAATGGTGCCTGGAATCAAATCTGAACCGTACATCATGGTGACTGTTTTAACGGGGCGAATAAATTGCGCGGTGCCGTTACCCCAGCGCATGGGCTTAGGAATCGGTAACTTTTTCAATGCCGCAGCCACAAGTTCGGGCAATACTTCCGCCAGAGGCTGGCCTTGAACTTCAGCTTTATAAAGCAGCCATTCGCCTTTATCCGTCACTAACCGTTCAGCTTCTGCAACGGTAATCCCGTTGCCGCGCGCCCAACCTTCGGCTGCTTTAGTCGGATTTCCGGCGTCATCAAAGGCAACATTGACCGCAGGGCCACGCTTCTCAACGACTTTATCAGTTTGTTGCGAGGCCAATTTTTCTACTTGAATAGCTAATCGACGCGGCGTTGCAAACGATTTCACGCTCTCAAAACTGAAGTCATTTTCTTTTAACAAGTTACTCAAGCTCTCAGTAAAGGATTCGCTTAAGCCTTTCAATGCTTTCGGAGGTAGCTCTTCAGTGCCAATTTCAACTAATAACGTATCGTAGCGCACGGTTAAGCTCCTTCTTTCACTGCAGAATGGTTTTGAACTAGTGGAAAACCTAATGCTTCGCGGGCTGCAAAGTAGGCTTCAGCGCAACCTTTCGCCATGGTGCGAACGCGCAAAATATAGCGTTGACGTTCGGTTACCGAAATGGCGTGGCGAGCATCGAGTAAATTAAACGCATGTGACGCTCGCATGACTTGCTCATAGGCCGGTAGCGGTAAGTTGACAGATAGTAAGTGCTCACATTCCTTTTCGCACGAATCAAAGCGCGCAAACAAAACATCCACATCGGCGTGCTCAAAATTGTAAGTAGATTGTTCTACTTCGTTTTGATGGAACACATCGCCATAAAGAGTCTTACCGCGTGGACCGTCTGTCCATACCAGATCATAAATACTATCGACGCCTTGAATATACATTGCGAGGCGCTCAAGACCATAGGTTATCTCGCCGGCAACTGGTTTACACTCAAGGCCACCAACTTGCTGGAAGTAGGTAAACTGGGTGACTTCCATACCGTTCAACCAAACCTCCCAGCCTAAGCCCCAAGCACCTAACGTCGGTGATTCCCAGTTGTCTTCAACAAAGCGAATATCATGAACTAATGGATCAAACCCAAGCATTTCGAGCGAGCCCAAATACAGTTCTTGGATATTCGACGGTGACGGCTTTAGAAGCACTTGGAATTGATAATAGTGCTGAAGACGATTCGGGTTCTCGCCATAACGGCCATCCGTAGGACGACGGCACGGTTGCACATAAGCAAAGCTAGCCGGCTCTGGGCCAACCGAGCGCAAGAACGTCATTGGGTGGAATGTGCCTGCGCCCACTTCCATATCCAACGGTTGTACCACAGCGCAACCTTGCTGCGCCCAGTAATCTTGGAGGGCTAAAATGAGACCCTGAAATGTTTTTACATCGTAGCTAGCCATGCGATATCTCGTGCTGATTTTTAAACCAAATTGGCGTAAATTATACCCTGTGTTGACGCGAGGTTACAGGATACCGTGCGAAATGACGAAAACAATTAACCGCTGCAGTTGGTGTGGCACTGACCCTGAGTATGTTCGCTACCATGACAACGTGTGGGGGCGCCCAGTAAGCGACAGCCAAGAGCTGTTTGCGAAATTGTGCCTTGATGGTCAACAAGCGGGTTTAAGCTGGATCACGATTTTACGCAAACAAGCCAATTATGAAGAAGCCTTTTGCGACTTTAATCCCTATGAAATTGTTCGATTGCCCAAAGACTATCAAGCTGAATTAATGCAAAATGCGGGCATTATTCGCAATCGCTTGAAAATAGAATCAATCTTTAAGAATGCGCGCGCTTACCTCGAACTCGAAGAACAGGGTATTCATTTTAACGAGTTTCTTTGGCAATTCAGCGATGGGCAGCCCAGAATTTTCGCTCGACAGGGTGGTGACATTCCCACTTCCGACGAAGTTTCTGATACCATGGCGAAAGCCTTAAAAAAAGCTGGTTTTAGCTTTGTTGGTACCACAATTTGTTATGCTTTTATGCAAGCGGTGGGAATGGTTAACGACCACGTTGTTAATTGTCATTGCTATGAACCAACCTGCGACGCCATGCGCCGTTTCTCATTATAGATAAGAGTTGATCATGTTAGAGATTGTACTTGCTGATTATAGTAATCCGAAACACCGTCAAGCCGTTGTTGATATGTTAGATGACTACGCCCGCGATCCGATGGGTGGGGGCGAGGCGCTACCAGAAGCAACACGGGAAAATTTGATTGATGAAATGGCGAAGCGTGACCACGTCTTTTCAATTCTTGCTTACGTTGATGACCAACCGGTAGGTTTAGCGAATTGCGTTGAAGGTTTCTCGACATTTGCGGCAAAGCCTGTGATGAATATTCATGATATCGCGGTCATAAAAGACTTTCGCGGCCAAGGTATTTCCAAGCGCCTATTGCAAGAAGTCGAAACACTGGCTCAATTCCGTGGTTGCTGCAAGCTTACCTTGGAAGTATTACAAGGCAACGAACCAGCAAAAATCGCTTACGAAAAATTCGGCTTTAAACCTTATCAGCTTGATGATGCGATGGGTAAAGCAGAATTCTGGCAGAAATACCTGTAAGTGACGTTGTTCGTTAGTTGTTATTGGTTATTCGTAGAGCAGGAAAGAGAGCATGGCTGATGGAGTGAGTTCACAGCTTGATACTTTGGGGCTGCGGTGCCCGGAACCGGTGATGATGCTGCGCGTGGCGATGCGCAAACTGAACCCCGGCGATACGCTGGAGGTGATTGCTGATGATCCCGCCACCACTCGTGATATTCCGAGCTTTTGCCGCTTTATGGATCACGAGCTGCTGGTGGCGGAAACAGAAAGCCAGCCATATCGCTACCTCATCCGCAAAGGCTCTTAAAACCAACAACGTTATTCGATAATCGTTAATCGTTGTTCGAAAAAAAACTCCGAAGCTTTTAAGCCTCGGAGTTTTTTAAGTTTTGCTTCTTGGCTTTTCCGAATCACGAATAACCAATAACGAACAACGCTTTTTACTTACACGCGTTCGAAGACGGTGGCGATGCCTTGGCCTAAACCAATACACATCGTCGCTACACCCAACGTCGCATCTTTGCTTTCCATTAAATTGATCAACGTGGTTGAGATACGTGCGCCTGAACAACCAAGCGGGTGACCTAGTGCAATTGCACCACCGTTCAAGTTAACTTTCTCTTCCATGACATCGAGCAAGCCCAAGCCTTTTAATACCGGCAGAGACTGAGCAGCGAACGCTTCGTTGAGTTCCCACAAATCAATGTCTTTGACATCTAAGCCAGCACGCTTTAATGCTTTCTGAGTTGCTGGAACTGGGCCGTATCCCATAATTGACGGGTCACAACCGGCTACTGCCATAGCGCGAATACGAACGCGTGGCGTTAAGCCAAGTTCTTTCGCTTTGTCAGCTGACATCACCAAACAAGCGGCCGCACCGTCAGATAACGCTGACGAAGTACCAGCAGTAACGGTACCGTTCGCTGGGTCAAAGACCGGGCGTAGCGCGGCTAAGCCTTCTACCGTAGTTTCTGGGCGAATTACTTCGTCGTTTTTGACTAAGTGCAAAATACCGTCAGCGTCGTGACCTTCTAGCGCCAAGATTTCTTTAGCAAAACGGCCTTCAACGGTGGCTGCGTGAGCACGCTGATGCGAGCGAGCACCAAACGCATCTTGAGCGGCGCGGTCAATACCGAATTTGCGTGCTAACAATTCTGCAGTCATACCCATGCTACCAGCTGCGCGAGCGACTGACTTATTCATGCCTGGGTGGAAATCGATGCCGTGCGTCATCGGTACGTGACCCATGTGTTCAACACCACCAGCAATCATAATATCGCCATCACCATGCATAATGGCGCGGGCAGCATCGTGAATGGCTTGCATTGAAGAGCCACATAAACGGTTCACGGTAACCGCTGAAACCTGGTGCGGAATACCAGCAATAAGTGCCGCATTACGTGCAATATTGAAGCCTTGTTCAAGTGTTTGTTGTACACAACCCCAATAGATGTCCTCGAGTTCGTTCGCATCAACTTGCGGATTACGCTCTAGCAAACCTTTCATTAAGTGCGCCGATAAATCCTCGGCGCGAACATTGCGAAAAACACCGTTTTTCGAACGACCCATAGGGGTACGAATACAATCGACAATCACTACGTCTTTCATAAATTCCTCCGTTAGCGCTGCGCTAATGATTAACCGGCCAGGTACGATTTGCCTGACTTCGCCATTTCACGCAGGCCATCGGTTACTTGATACATTTCACCTAAATGCGCGTACTTGTCGGCCAAAGCGATAAAGTTTTCGAGGCCAACGGTTTCTAAGTAACGGAATGGTCCACCACGGAATGGCGGGAAGCCAAGCCCGTATAGTAGCGCCATGTCGCACTCAGCAGCGCTGGCGACAATGCCTTCTTCTAAGCAACGGACGCACTCGTTCACCATGGGCACCATACAGCGCGCGATGATTTCATCAGCGTCTAATTGCTTGTCGCCAATACCGAGCATTTCGTAAACTTCAGGTGCTTTTTCTTTGGCTGGACGACCTTTCTTGTCAACGCCATAGTTGTAGAAACCTTTGCCGTTCTTTTGGCCATAGCGCTCAGCTGCAGCTAACTTCGCAATCGCACTGCTGGTGTCACGTGGCATACGGCTTGGGAAGCCATCCGCCATAACGACGGTGCAGTGATCAGCCGTGTCGATACCGACAACATCAGACAGATAAGCCGGGCCCATTGGCCAGCCAAACTGACGCTCCATGACTTTATCGATGCCGGCGAAATCGACGCCTTCATCAACCATACCGGCAAAACCAGCAAGGTAAGGGAACAACACGCGATTCACCAAGAAACCAGGGCAGTCATTCACAACAATGGCTGTTTTACCCATGCGCGACGCATAAGCGACGACAGCAGCAACAGTTTCGTCTGAGGTTTTCTCGCCACGAATCACTTCCACTAATGGCATTTTGTGCACTGGGTTAAAGAAGTGCATGCCGCAGAAGCGTGACGGATCTTTCAGATTTTTCGCTAAGCGATCAATTGAAATGGTTGAAGTGTTTGACACAATAATGGTGTCGTCATCAACAACGCTCTCCATTTGTGCCAGTACTTTCCCTTTCACATCTGGGTTCTCTACTACCGCTTCAACAACGATATCGACGCCTTTTACGCCGTCATCAAGCAAGGTTGGGGTAATAGAAGAAAGCACTTTGGCCATTTTCTTGTGGTCCATACGACCACGTTCAACCAATTTGCCGAGAATTTTGCTGGCTTCAGCCATACCCAAATCAAGCGCTTCTTGACGGATATCCTTCATGACCACTGGCACGCCTTTATAGGCAGACTGGTAAGCAATACCGCCTCCCATAATGCCAGCGCCAAGAACCGCTGCGCGCTTAATCTCTTTGGTTGCTTGTTTGGCAGCTTTTTTCGCTTTGCCTTTTACCATTTGGTCGGCCATAAAAATGCCAACCTGTGCACGACATGCGTCCGTTTGGGTCAGACCAACAAACGCAGCATTTTCTGCTTTCAGTGCTTCTTCACGACCATGTTTCGCGCCATCTTCAACTGCTTTAATTGCTGCGTGAGGTGCGGGGTAATGTTTACCGGCTTGCGCTGCCGCCATTGCTTTGGCGGTTACAAAGGTCATGGTTAATTCGGTATCATTTGCTTTCAATGGCTCAAGTTTTGGCTGACGTTTTGCGCGCCAATCTAACTCGCCATCGGCTGCTGATTTCACCATGCGCAATGCCGCATCACGCAATTTTTCTGGCATTACAACAGCGTCGACTAAGCCAATCTTCAAAGCGTCTTCCGGTTTATTATTCTTACCGGTAGTGATGAGCTCTAAGGCATTATCAGGGCCAATAACACGAGGTAAGCGCATGGTGCCGCCGAAGCCTGGAATTAAACCAAGTTTTACTTCAGGAAGGCCAATAACTGCGCTGGTATCGACAACGCGATAATCACAAGCAAGCGTGGCTTCACAGCCGCCACCTAGCGCGAAACCAGCAACTGCGGCAACGGTAGGTACCGGTAGGTCTTCTAGTTGATCAAAGACGCGCGATGCTTTTGCGACCCAAACCTTCGTTTGTTCGACATCAGCAAATAATGTGAGGAATTCTGTGATATCAGCGCCTACAATGAAGGTAGGTTTCGCGCTGGTAACAATAACACCGCGCAAATCGCTGCTGTTGGCCAACTTTGTTAAAGCTTGGCTGAATTCTTCCAAGGTTTTCTGGTCAAACTTGTTCACAGAGCCTGCGGCTGCGAATTGAAGCTCGGCAATGCCGTCTTCTACAAATTCAACCCGAATGCTATCACCCTGATAAATCATATTCGGTCTCCTTGAGCGTTTACTGATAATCAGATTGCTTTCGGTTAAAGTGGTTCTTATAGTCGCCCTAGAGTGTGGCCTTATTAGGGCAATTTTTCAATGATTTTTTAAACGTGCGTTTGAATTATGTCGAATTGGTATCAGCAAGTTTGTGTGGTTGTATTGTGTACTAGCGGTTTGGTAAGTGGTGTTCATGCCAATGAATTATCAACCAGCCAAGCCACAACTAGCCCTATCGATGTGCGCGAGCAGCAACGTGAACTGTTTTTAGAAGCAGAAAAAGCATTGAAGCAGCGGCATCTAGATGAATACGCTCGACTCAAAGAAATATTAGAAGATTATCCTTTACTGCCTTACTTAGAGGCTGATTATATTCGCTTACTGGCTACTGCCGAAGATGATAATCGGGTTGGTAACTTCCTTAACCAACATCATTTATCGCCATTGGGCTGGCAGGTACGTTCAGCCTGGCTCGATAAGCTGATGGATGGCCATCATTACGAGCAATTTTTACGTTATTATGAATATCCCGGCAGTACCCGTCACCAATGTTTCATGGTTTACGCGCAGTTAGCGACAGGTACCGGTGATACGAAACCAGTGCTTCGTCTCGTGAATGATATTTGGTTAACCGGAGATTCTCTGCCAAAAGACTGCGACCCAATATTAGAGGCGTGGACGAATGCTGGAATGCGCACAACCGATATGGTTTGGCAACGCATTGTTCTGGCTGCTGAGGGGGGCAAGCACACGTTAATTCCTTATTTGCAGAAGATGTTGCCCATGCCCATGCAGTATCTGGCCGAGCATTATCATCGTGTGCGCCGTAACCCAGTGAACCTGAATGAGTTAAAGTTTTTAACCGGTAATTACCCTACACAGGAAACGCAAATTGTTGCCTATGGTTTGGGACGATTGATCTGGCGCGACCCTGATTTGGCACTCAACCTTATCGATAACTTACCCGACCATATTAATTTTTCGGCGGAGCAATATCTTAAGCTTCGGCAGACGTTTGCGGTCGCCTTAAGTTTAAAAGATCACGATCAAGCCAGCCGTTGGCTTGCGCGAATTGATGCAACCGAACACACTGACGCAACCCTTCATTGGCAGCTAGCTGAGTGGCTTAGAGAAGGCGCGTGGACCCAAATTATGGGGTTGGTACCGCGTTTACCTGATTCACAGCGAGAGTCAGAGCAATGGCAATATTGGTTTGCCCGCTCGTTAGAGGCGCAAGGGTTCGAACCTGTATCTAAGCAAATATTTGAGCGTGTTGCGCAGCAGCGCAGTTACTATGGCTTTCTTGCGGCCGCGAAACTTCAGCAGCCATTAACACTGAGTCGAGATGCGCTTCAATTGCCCGCGGAGCATCTAAATCGCGTACGGCAATTGCCCGGCGTTCAGCGTGCTTATGAATTACGAGCACTCGATAGAAACTTAGATGCGCGGCGTGAATGGAATGCGTTAATTGAACATCAGCCTCCAAATGATCAACGCGCGTTGGCAGTTATTGCAAGTGAATGGGGCTGGCATGATCAAGCCATTTATACATTGGGTATATTGGGCGAATACGATGCCATTGCTCAGCGTTTTCCAACGGCCTACATGGAAGAACATCAAGAATTCGCTAGCGCAGTGAATATTGATGTGAATTGGGCCTTGGCGGTATCGCGGCGCGAAAGCGCATTTCGAGATGATGCGCGTTCACACGCTGGTGCTTATGGCCTTATGCAATTGCTGCCGAGCACAGCAAACTTAGTCGAGCGGCGAGATGTTAGCGTTCACGAATTATTTAATCCTTCCTACAACATAAGGCTTGGCACTCGCTACCTCGCTGACTTGCAGCGTCGGCTTGGAAATAATTGGATCTTGGCGACAGCAGCGTATAATGCTGGCATTTACCGGGTGTATGATTGGCTGCCAGCACAACCGATGGAGGTTGACCGCTGGATAGAACTCATTCCTTACGTTGAAACGAGAAACTATGTGAAGAATGTCTTGGCGTATCAACAAATCTATCGGACGTTACGCGAAAACGAGCTGCAACCGGAATTATTTGGTGAGTTAGTGCCCATGCAAATAAGCGGTGCACAACTAAAACGTTAGGTAGGATATGAGTGGATATCGGGTGCCGAGTGCGCCGGCAACCCATGAAATAATCATTAAGAACAGCCGATTTATTGCGTCAGCTCGTCACGCTGACTCCGCTGCCGCGCATCAACAGCATATACGCGACTGTCAGCAACAATGGCCTGGGGCCAACCATTATTGTACGGCGGCAGTGTATGCAGAGCCAAACAACAGTCAAACTTATGCCATGAGTGATGACGGTGAACCTTCAGGTACCGCGGGGCGGCCGATGTTTCATGTGTTACAAAGTAGCGGTATTGGCGAGATTTCGGTCGTTGTAACGCGTTATTTTGGCGGCGTGAAACTGGGTACCGGTGGCTTACAACGAGCTTACAGCCAAGCGGTCAGTGAAGTACTTAAAGTTTTGACCTGTCATGAAAAAATACTACGCAAAGCGGCACAGATAAACTACGATTATGCAGACCAAAGTGTGGTTTCCCACGCACTACAAAGCTATGATGCGGTAATAAAAGAACAACAATTTACAGCTCATATTGAAGCGACACTTTATATTGTGGCTGATACAGCACAAACGCTTCAATCCGACATAAAAAATGCTACGCAAGGGCGCGTAGTCATGACAATTATAAATGAGGACGGCTAGTGCGCTTTCGCGGCATACTTCGTATTCTAGGACTACTTATTTGCCTTTTTAGTGCGACATTGATCCCGCCAGGTATCGTAGCACTGATTTATGAAGACGGCGGCGGCGTCGCTTTCTTGTTGGCATTTATTGTCAGTATCACCGTTGGTTTTCTGGTTTGGTATCCGAATCGTCACGAACATTCAGACCTCAAAGTGCGAGACGGCTTTTTGCTCACCGTTTTGTTTTGGACGGTACTGGGCTCTGTGGGTATTTTGCCGCTGTGGTTTACCGCTGAAGTACAGCTTTCAATTACTGATGCCGCATTTGAATCCTTTTCTGGTTTAACTACGACTGGTGCAACCATCTTAACCGGCATTGAGTACTTACCGCATAGTATTTTGTTCTATCGCCAGCAACTGCAATGGCTCGGTGGTATGGGTATTATCGTGTTAGCGGTAGCAATACTGCCAATGCTTGGTATTGGTGGCATGCAGTTGTATCGCGCAGAAATTCCTGGGCCGCTGAAAGACGCTAAAATGACGCCCCGAATTGCCGATACGGCCAAGCACTTATGGTACATCTATGTGGCGTTAACCGCCGTTTGTGCCATAGCCTATAAACTAGCTGGAATGGGTTGGTTTGATGCGATTGGGCATGCATTTTCGACCATTGCTGTTGGCGGCTTTAGTACTTACGACGCCAGCATGGGTTACTTTGACAGTTCCTTGATCAACACCATCTGTGTCGTATTTCTACTCCTGTCATCGATTAACTTTGCAGTTCACTATGCAGCTATCACGGGTCGTACCCTACTGGGTTACTTTAAAGATCCGGAAGTACGCGGGTTTATTTTTATTCAGGTTATACTGATTATCATCGTGTTCATGACAGTGTTGGTTCATAAAATATTCGACAACACCGAAACAGCCTTCAACCAAGCCATGTTCCAAGCTGTGTCAATTAGCACAACAGCCGGTTTCGCGACCACCGATTTTTCGAGCTGGCCATTGTTTTTACCGATACTTCTTATCTTCGCTAGCTTTATAGGTGGCAGCGCAAGCTCTACCGCAGGGGGCTTGAAAGTTGTTCGAGTCTTGCTATTGTTCCGTCAAGGTGTGCGCGAATTGAATCGCTTAGTGCATCCGCAGGGCATGTATTCCGTGAAGCTAGGGAAGCGCATTGTACCGCCGCGAGTGGTGGAGGCCGTATGGGGCTTCTTTGCGGCTTATGCGCTGGTGTTTGTTGTCATTATGCTTGGGCTATTAGCGACGGGGCTAGATGACATCACTGCATTCTCCGCAACCGCAGCCTGTTTGAATAACTTAGGTCCGGGCTTGGGTGATGTTGCGGCTAACTATGCCGGTATTTCAGACACTGCAAAATGGCTACTGGTTGTAGCCATGTTGTTTGGGCGCCTTGAGGTATTCACCATCTTGGTGCTACTAACGCCAACATTCTGGCGCAGTTAGAAGAATAGGGCGCTTGGTTGGAACAAGCGCTCTACCTCGCGAATATATTTCTTATCGACTAAGAACAGAATCACGTGGTCATCTGCTTGCAGTACAGTGTCATCATGGGCAATGAGTACTTCATTTCCGCGCACAATAGCACCGATTGTGGTACCTGGCGGTAGCTTGATCTCGTCAATGGTTTTGCCAATAACTTTCGAGGTTTTCTCATCACCGTGAGCGATAGCTTCGATTGCTTCTGCAGCGCCTTTTCGGAGTGAGTAGGCATTCACTATATCGCCTTTGCGAATAAGCGACAACAATGCTGAAACGGTCGCGCGTTGCGGCGAAATGGCAATATCAATGACGTTATCTTGAACGAGGTCGACATACGCTTGGCGCTGAATCAGTACCATTGTTTTCTTCGCGCCCAGTTTTTTCGCTAACATGGCCGACATAATATTGGCTTCATCGTCGTTGGTTACCGCAATAAACACATCCATATCTTCAATGTGTTCTTCGGTAAGCAAGCGTTCATCAGAAGCATCCCCCTGCAAAATAGTGGTATTTTGTAGGCTTTCGTTAAGTGCTTCGGCACGCTCTTTGTTATGTTCGATAAGTTTAACGCGGTGATTTTCTTCGAGCAACGACGCTAGTCCAGCACCAACATTACCGCCGCCGGCAATCATCACGCGGCGATATTGATGCTCGAGCTTTTGCATTTCTTCCATGACCATGCGCACATAACGGGTGTCTGCGATAAAGAATATCTCATCGCCCGCTTCAATAATGGTGGTGCCCATGGGTTTAATGGCTTGGCCTTGACGGAAAATTGCGGCAACGCGCGTTTCCACATTTGGCATATGACTTTTTAACGTTGAAATAGCATGACCAACTAATTTACCACCGTAATACGCGCGCACAGCCACCAAGCTAGCGCGCCCTCCAGCAAACTCCATGACTTGCAGCGCTCCAGGATAATCCACCAAGCGCTTAATGTAGTGGGTAACTTGCTGTTCAGGGGAGATCAGGTAATCGACCGGAATATCATCTTTGTGGAATAGCTTATCTTTGTAGTCGCTATATTCTTGTGAACGAATACGAGCAATGCGCTTCGGCGTACGATACAGTGTGTAGGCAATTTGACATGCCAGCATATTGGTTTCGTCACTTGGCGTTACCGCAATCAACATATCAGCGTCTTCACACCCCGCTTGGCGCAGCACGCGCGGATGCGATGCATAACCTTCAATGGTGCGAATATCGTGAAGTTCAGACAGGGCTTCGAGGCGCGATTTATCCGTATCTACAACGGTAATATCGTTGTCTTCGCCTACTAAGTTTTCAGCTAACGTGCCGCCAACCTGACCACCGCCTAAAATCACTATTTTCATTTGCGCTTTTCCAGTTTTGCGTAATAAAACCCATCACCATTGTGATCACCGGGTAACCATTGCCACTCTACTGCGCCATCGGGTTTCGTTGCAACTGCTATTGCATCGGTATGGCGTTGTTTAAATGCTTCAATTTGAAGTGTATTTTCATCTGCCAGTATAGAACATGTGGCATACAGTAGCGTGCCACCAGGCTTTAACGTTGGCCACAAGGCATCTAGAATCTGTTCTTGAATAGCAACGAGCTCGGCAATATCACTGTCGCGACGTAACCACTTGATATCTGGGTGGCGGCGAATAACACCGGTTGCCGAACATGGCGCGTCGAGCAAAATACGATCAAATAATTGCCCGTTCCACCAGTCGGTGTTGGTGGCATCGGCCTCACGTACGTCGGCTTTCAACTGTAGTCGCTGCAAGTTTTCATGAACGCGTTTCAAGCGCTGTGCATCGGCGTCAATCGCCAACACTTGCGCTTTAGGCTGCTTTTCCAAAATATGCGCGGTTTTTCCACCCGGTGCAGCACAGCAATCGAGAATACGTTCGCCAGCTTGTGCATCAAGTAACCATGCCGCGTGTTGTGCGGCGATATCTTGTACCGAAACCCAGCCATCTTGAAAATGAGGTAGTTGTTGCACATCAACAGCATTGACCAGTTGTATGGCGGTTTCTAACGGTGCTTCGGCAACGGCTTCTATATCAGCCTCGCGCAACAGCTCAAGGTATTCTGCGCGGTTCGTATGTTGACTATTAATACGTAACCACATCGGCGCTTGACCATTATTTGCCGTAAAAATTGCCTCTGCTTGGGCTGGATAATGCTGGGTAATTCTATCGGCAAGCCAGCGCGGGTGACCGTGTAACAGCGCGGGTTTTGCATTGAGTTGCAGTTGTAGTTGTGGCAGCTGGCGTTGCAAGTTTCGTAACACGCCATTCACCAAGCCTTTTTGCTTACCGCGTTTTAATAACACCGCTGCATCGACCGTAGCTGAAACCGCAGCGTGTTCAGCTGAGCCCATATAAACGAGTTGATAGGCGCCAACCAACAAGAGACTGTGCAAGATCTTTAGCTCACCTTTGAGGGGCTTGCTAATTAAGGCGCCAACCATAAAGTTTAGCGCTGGTAAATGACGTAATGTGCCGTAAGCCAGTGCTTGCGCCATGCCTTTATCACGTGGTGCCAGTTGCCGGTTCAAAGCTGGCAGCGCTTGGCTGAGCGAACGACCTTGTTCAATAACCTGGAACACTGCTTGGGCAGCTACAGCACGACTGTCGGCTCCGGGGCGCACGTTGGTTTGGCTCATGACTGTACCTGAGGTAGCGAGGTGTTTGGTGTAAGCCAATCGCTACGGCCATTAAGGAAGTCTGCGGCAGCCATTGGTTTTTTACCCGCAGGCTGAAGCTCGAGTAAACGGAGTGCTTGATCGGCAGTTTGAACAACAACGCCGTATTTGTCAGCTTGTAAAATTGTGCCTGGCGCTGCCTTGGTGCCTTCAACAACATCGGCCCGCCATACTTTCACAATCTCCCCGTTCGCACAGCTAAGCCAACATATAGGCCAAGGATTGAATGCTCGAACCCATCGTTCTAGCGCTTCGGCAGGTTGCTGCCAATCGAGTTGCGCTTCTTCTTTACTCAGCTTCTTCGCATAGGTTGCATGAGAATCATCTTGGGCAACAGCTGCGCTCTGCAGGTTCTCTAGATTGTGTAGTGCGTCACATAATGCCGTTGGACCCAGCTCAGCAAGTTTCGTATAAAGCGTCGCTGACGTATCAGTGGGTAAAATAGGTAAGCGGGCCTCGAGTAAAACCGGGCCAGTATCTAGGCCTGCTTCCATTTGCATGATGGCAACGCCCGTTTCTTCATCGCCAGCCCAGAGCGAACGTTGAATTGGGGCGGCACCGCGCCAACGCGGCAGTAGCGACCCGTGAACGTTTACGCATCCAAGTCGCGGTGTATCTAACACCACTTGCGGTAACAATAAGCCGTAAGCAACCACCACCATGACATCGGCGTTATAACTTGCCAACTGCGCTTGCGCATCAGCTTGCTTGAAGTTCTCCGGTTGCTCTACTGGGAGGTCATGCTGTAACGCGAGCTGTTTGACAGGGCTTGCCTGCAGTTTTTTACCACGCCCGGCTGGCCGATCAGGTTGCGTATAAACGGCGACAACGTCAATGTCGACATCCTGAATTAATGCCGCCAAATGCTGCGCAGCAAAATCTGGTGTACCGGCAAACACCACCTTCAATTTATTCGGCATGCAAGCGGGCTTCTTTTTCGAGTTTTTTACGAATGCGATCGCGTTTTAACGGCGACAAGTAGTCGACGAACAGCTTACCATTGAGGTGATCGAGTTCGTGTTGGATACAAATGGCAAGTAAACCTTCGGCCGTCAGTGAGAATTCTTCGCCGTTACGGTCAAGTGCTTTCACGGTCACTTTGCCAGCGCGTTCAACCTTCGCGTACACGCCAGGGAACGATAAGCAGCCTTCTTCGTTGGTGAAATGACCTTCTTGTGCTGTAATCTCAGGGTTAATAAACACCAGAGGCTCGTTCTGATCTTCACTACAGTCAGCAACGAATAGCTGACGGTGAATATCGACCTGAGTGGCAGCAAGGCCAACGCCATTGGACTCGTACATGGTTTCAAACATGTTGTCGATGTCCGCTTTTAGAGCGTCGTCAACTTGCTGAATTGGTTGTGCGACGGTGCGTAATCGCTCGTCTGGATATTTTAAAATTGTTAATTTACTCATAACCTTTCATTCGCTAGTTTCATCTTGCGTGATTTTAACGTAATTTGGGGATGAACACACGGTTTTACAACGGAGCTCAAGATGACCAAATGGCAATTACCGGCGATTGCGCTAATCGGTTTTCTGTTAGGTATACCACTGCATGTTGCCGTGGCGCAGTCAACTACAGCAGAACAAACAAAAGGCGACGTGTTGTCGTTACGTGAAGACGCACCGCAAGAATATGTTGTCAAAAAAGGCGATACGCTGTGGGATATTTCTGAGTTGTATTTAAACGATCCGTGGTATTGGCCTGAATTATGGCGAATTAATGAAGGTGTCGCGAATCCTCACTTAATCTATCCTGGCGACCGATTGTTGTTGGTTTGGGTAGATGGTCGTCCGCAATTAACGCGTAAAGAATACCGAGCGTTGCTGCCGCAAGGCGAAGTGAAAGAGAAAGGTGAGCCAATTCCGACGTTTTCGCGTGAAATGCTAGCGCCATTACTCACTGAACATCGCTTGCTGAGTCGTGCTGCACTAGACACGCTGCCGCAAATATTGGGTGATAACCGCGGTGCGCCTCGGGTGAACGGTATGTTGCCAGTATTTATAAAAGGTGCCGTGGAGAAAACTACTTATAGTGTGTTTACTCCGGCGGAACGCATCGATCAAGGTGAACTACTGCGTTATGTCGGTGATGTGGACATCACATATAATGGTGGCGAAATTGCCGAAGGTGAACTCAGCCGAATTCAACGAGAAATTCGCCGCGGTGACTACCTGTTAGAAACCAAGCCATTGAATATTCCTGAAGTAATCACACCAGTTTCTGGTGCTGAAATAGATGGTCAAGTGATCGCCTCACTTAATAATCGTAAAGAGCAAGGCAAATACGATGTGGTGGTGCTAAATAAAGGCGCAAATCAAGGCGTAAAAGTTGGTCAGATGTATCAAGCGATTCGTCCAGGTTCCACCATTTTTGTTGAAGGCAAAGAAATCAGCTTGGTGAATTATTATAAACCAGCGGATGACTTGTCACGCTTTTGGCGCAATACCGTTCAGTTACCAGCATCGGCAACGGCAGAAATGATGGTTCTTGAAGTTCAAGAGGACACGAGTTTTGCCATTGTGTTGCGTTCACGCGAGTGGCTCTCGGTAGGTGATTACTACATTCCAAAGCAGCTCTAAATAAATAGACGTTCGCTTTCTTAAATAGTGGAGGTTATCAGCATGGATGCTGAAACCGCGACGACGTTGCTGGCGCTTGCCAGCGCGCCAAGCAAACATCGGAAGTTTTTACGTACACTGAGTTCGTTTGAACAAATTGCAGCTCACGCACGCTGGCCGAATGCCAATCTCGTTCCGGCACGAATTGATAAACTGCAGCGGTGGGCGGCACAGCCAAACTGTCATGCCATTCATCTGCGCGACTCACTATATCCTGAATCACTAAAGCATATTCACGATCCGCCATTGGTTTTATTTGCGCATGGCAACCTAAGCTGTTTGGAAGCGACCAATGTTGCAGTAATTGGCAGCCGTAATGCGTCTCCAGTAGGGCAACATACCGCCGACTACTTTGCTCGTGGCTTAGCGCGTTCGGGAGTCGTCGTCAGTAGTGGCTTAGCGGCTGGAATTGATGGCGCAGCCCATCGTGGTGCGTTAGAAGAGGGGCGTACGCTCGCAGTATTGGCTTCCGGCCCCGATATTTATTACCCATCGCGCAATCGTCAATTGCAGCAACAAATCATGCAAGCTGGTTTAGTGGTTAGTGAATTCGCACCGGGTACGCCCCCAAAACGCGATCATTTTCCGCGCCGCAACCGTATTCTTAGTGGTTTGTCGCAACTGGTGCTTGTGATAGAAGCGAAGCTTTACAGTGGTACGCTCATTACGGCTGGCTTAGCGCAAGACCAGCAAAAGACGATTATGGTGGTACCCGGTTCAATCTGGGACGCTGCGTTCACTGGTAGCTTTAAGCTGTTAACTGAAGGAGCGGGCATCGCGGTTTGTGTGAACGATATTTTGCGCGAGTTGAATTTACCAGAATTGCCCCCATCTCAATTATCAGAAAAACAGCACCAAATAAATTCAACGCGAAGCTTGGCAAACCGCCAATTGTTGGCTAATGTGGGATCAGAGGTCACCTCAATAGACACCATTGTGGCGCGCAGTGGACTGCCGGTTGCGATTGTTACAGAGCAGTTGGTGTTATTAGAACTTGAGGGTAGTGTGGTCTCAGTTTCAGGCGGTTATATAAAAATGGGGAGGCGCTAACGATGTTTGATATCCTCATGTACTTGTTCGAGAACTATATACATTCGGACATGGAGGTTGTAGTTAACCACGACGAGCTAACTGACGAACTCACCCGCGCTGGATTCCATCGCCAAGAGATTCATAAGGCACTCGCTTGGTTAGAACGTTTGGCTGACTTACAAGACAGCCAAGCCGCTCCGTATGTAAATAAGTCTGAGAGCAAAAGTACACGGGTCTTTACGGCCGAAGAAGTTGCACGACTGGATTGTGCCAGCCGTGGTTTTTTAATGTACCTAGAGAGCCTTGGTGTATTGGATTTTACCACTCGTGAAATGGTTATTGACCGCGTGATGGAACTCGATACCCAACAGTTTACGCTCGATGATTTGAAGTGGGTGGTGCTGATGGTGCTGTTTAATGTGCCAGGACGCGAAGACGCCTATGATCAAATGGAAGGCTTACTGTTTGAGGAACCCGAGGGTTTATTGCATTAAATGACAGATAACTTCTTGGAACCACAGTCGCTGGGTGTGCCTTGCCCCCGGTGCCAGCGAGATCTGCAACTCAAAAAGGGCCGCTACGGTCTATTTGTCGGCTGCAGCGGTTATCCTGACTGTGATTACATGACGTCGGCCGATTTTGATCCCGGCACTGATGCACCGTGCCCTGTCTGCCAAGCCGGCAAGCTAGTTCAGAAAACGAGCCGCTTTGGTAATTCGTTTTACGCTTGTGACCATTATCCGACATGCAAGTATTCGGTGAACTTGCCGCCGGTTGCTCAAACCTGCCCAACCTGTGAGTTTCCGCTTCTTCTCAAGAAAAAAACAACTGCTGGCGAACGGTTGATCTGTGCAAATGATTCCTGTGATTACAAATCTTCGTTAAAATAACGCAACTTTCGGCAATTATCCGGCATTTTTAGGCATTTGAAGAGATCATCTACATGACTGAACAAACTGATCCATGGTTATCAGCGAAGCAAGCTTTCGCAAACGGCGAGTTGTTGGCTTATCCCACTGAGGCCGTGTTTGGCTTGGGGTGTGACCCTCGTAACGCAGAAGCCGTGAATAGATTACTGCAGGCAAAACAGCGACCACAAGAAAAAGGACTCATTTTGCTGGCGGCAGATTACAGTCAGCTAGTTGGCTTTGTTGCCGATCATAAAATTCCACAAGATAAACGTTTTAGTGTGTTTTCAAATTGGCCAGGGCCGGTCACATTATTGTTGCCCGCTGCGGATAGCGTGCCGGAGTGGCTGCGCGGAGCGCATGATCAAATAGCGGTGCGTGTCACTGCCCATGAACCGGCTCGTCAGTTGTGTAAAGCATTAGGTAGCGCGATTGTATCCACCAGCGCGAATATTTCGGGGCAACCAGCGCTCACGACAGCGGAGGATGTACGTGCAACTTTCGGTGATAGTGTCGCTTGGGTTATGGACGCGCCTACTGGTGGCGCTTTGAAGCCATCGCGGATTATTGATCCACTTACGCAAAAAGTTATTCGGGACTAAGTATGCACGACTCGATGTTAGAACAGGTCAATCACTACTTAAAAAGCCTGCAAGATAGAATCTGCGATGCCTTAGAGCAGGCTGATGGCAAGGGTGTTTTCCAAGAAGAGGCTTGGCAGCGCCCTGGCGGTGGTGGTGGTCGCTCGCGCGTGCTTCGTGATGGCGCAGTACTTGAACAAGGAGGAGTTGGCTACTCGCACGTGTATGGCGAACAAATGCCAGCATCCGCAACAGCTCACCGACCTGAACTAGCTGGTCGTAATTTTAATGCGTGCGGGGTGAGTTTAGTGATGCATCCTCGTAATCCTTATATACCTACAAGCCACGCAAACGTTCGTTTCTTCATTGCCGAAAAAGAGGGCGCTGAGCCTGTTTGGTGGTTTGGTGGCGGTTTTGACCTCACGCCATTCTATCCATTTGATGACGACATCAAGCATTGGCATCAAGTGGCGTATGACGCACTCAAACCGTTTGGCGATGAGCTGTATCCAAAGTTTAAAAAATGGTGTGATGATTACTTTTGGCTAAAACACCGTGACGAAACGCGTGGTGTTGGTGGGTTGTTTTTTGATGATTTGAATGACCGCGGTTTTGAGGAGAGCTTCGCCATCATGCGGGCAGTGGGCGATGCGTATCTGGAAGCTTATTTACCGATTATTGAACGCCGTAAAGATACGCCATATGGCGAACGCGAGCGCGAATTTCAGCTATATCGCCGTGGTCGTTATGTCGAATTCAACTTAGTGTGGGACCGCGGTACGTTGTTTGGCTTGCAGACAGGCGGTCGTACCGAGTCCATATTGATGTCGATGCCGCCGCTGGCGCGTTGGGAGTATGGTTATCAGCCTGAGGCGGGAAGCCCTGAAGCCAAACTTTATGCCGATTATTTACGCCCGCGCGATTGGTTAACCGAACTTTAATCGGTATTAATCATGTGATGCGCCAGTTGCGTGAAGCGCTGGCGCAACTGCATTTTTAACAGCTCATCCTCTATCTGCTCATCAAGCACTTGATACATGCAGAACAGCCATTGATCACGTAATTTCACGTCAATGGTAAATGGCATGTGGCGAGCGCGTAAACGCGGGTGCCCATACTTTTCTTCGAATAATTGTGGCCCACCAAACCAGCCGCTTAAGAATTCAAAGAACTTTTGCCGAATGGCGGTCATTGGTTGTGGGTGTATCGCCAACAAATCTTTTGCGCGCGGGTCACTCTCCATGACATCATAAAATCTTTCAGCCATGGCGCGAACTGACGGTTCTCCGCCAAGTTGGTCATAAATTGATTGTGGGCCTTTGGCTTGCTTGCCCGCACGAAGGAAGTTAAACATGGCGATATTTACTGTTTTTGGGAATCCGGTTGCACATAGTCTATCTCCCCAAATACACCAAGCTTTTGCTCAGCAAGTTGGGGTAGAACTCAATTACACGCGCAGTTTAACATCAGTACTTAGGTTTCGCCGAGCGGTAGCTGAGTTTTTTCGCTCCGGTGGTGCCGGTGCGAATGTTACGGTGCCGTTTAAGCAACAAGCGTTTGACCTTGTCACCTATGTCACAACGCGTGCTCAGCAAGCTGGCGCCGTGAATACACTGGTGCCGCTTGGTTACGGCCAGCTGTTGGGCGACAATACCGATGGCATTGGTCTTGTGCGTGATTTACAGAAGAATTTGCAGCAAAAATTGACCAACCGTGATGTTGTTATCTTGGGAGCAGGTGGGGCTGCGCGCGGGGTCATTGCGCCGTTACTTGAGCAAGGCGTTGCTAGCTTAACCATTGCGAACCGAACCATCGAAAAGGCAAATCTATTGGTTGAAAAGTTTGGGCAACCAACGCTTCAAGCCTGTCGCTTTGAACAACTAACGATTCCAACCGACGCACTTGTTATTAACGCAACCAGTGCGAGTTTAACGGGCCAAAAGCTTCCGCTAGAAAGCGATGAGTTAGCGCATGCCGCATGTGCCTACGACATGATGTATGGTGCGCAGCCAACGGCGTTTATGCAACAAGCGAGACAAGCTGGAGTTGCGGTAGTGCAAGATGGTTTAGGTATGTTGGTTGAGCAAGCAGGTGCGGCCTTTCAGTTGTGGCATGAGGGCGCTGAGTTAGATACTCAAAAAGTGATTCAGAAGTTACGCAAAACAATAGTTGGGTAAGGTTTAATCACGCAAAACAATATCAGGACTGAGGTCGACATCGCCCTCATGATTGACACAGGCAAACTCACTACCACGACGTACAACCGCCAGCGGACCGTCTTCAGTATTACGAATAAAAGCCAAATCAAAGCCAAATTTCTGTAGCTGATAAACCCCAAATTTTTGGTCCATTGACAATCGATCCCACCACTCTGATTGGTTCAGAGCAATACGGCGCCGCTCAAACTCTTCGAGTTGGCGTAGCTCATCTTTTGTCAACTTCATCGATTCTGTTTCCATTAGGGCCACGTTTGGTTAAGTATTAAACAGTCACTTGCATCATATACATTGTACTCATTCAACACTAGTTCAGATTGCTTTTGCAAGAACTATGACAAGCAGTATATAGAAAAAGTAAGACAATGTTGATTCCTTTTGCGCATATGGGTTTTTGATAACGCGCAAAAATTGTTCTAAGAAAATTGCATTTGGCACTGGCAATCGCCGATTAATGTGATAGTCTTCTATTTCAATTCAACGAGAATTGACAGAGCACGCAGTTACCTTCCAAGTATGTGCTAAAAATCAGTTTCCACAACTGAATCAAAATAAGAATAAAACGCAGTCAGGGATTCAGAAGTACTTCGAACCCCTTGTTTTTCAAGACGTTTGTAAATATTAAGTCACCAGAGATCTCTGATCTTTCACTGGTGCGATTTATCGTTTTCAACAGACTTATCCACAACCTTTGCACAGTATACTAATCTCCTCAAGTGGCGAATAATTCGAAGCTGTGGCATGCTACACGGCAACTCCTAGCAGCAAATTTTTGAGATTGCATCCATGGCATCAGCAACACCATCAGTACCCGAAAATCCATTCATTCTTGTTGACGGTTCGTCCTATTTATTTCGGGCGTTTTATGCGCCACCACATTTAACCAATTCTGCTGGCGAGCCGACGGGCGCCATCTATGGCGTGGTGAACATGTTGCGAAGCTTACTGAAAAAGTATAAGCCATCGCACATGGCGGTGGTGTTCGATGCGAAAGGGACAACATTTCGTAATGAAATATACGCAGAATACAAAGCACATCGTCCGCCAATGCCAGACGATTTACGCCAGCAAATTGAGCCATTGCACAAGATAGTCAAAGCACTCGGTTTACCACTGCTGTGTATCGATGACGTTGAAGCTGATGATGTGATTGGCACATTGGCAGAGCAGGCGAGCAAAGAAGGTCGTTTCACCTTAATTAGTACGGGTGATAAAGACATGGCGCAATTGGTAAACGACCATGTCATGCTGATAAATACCATGACGGATACGCTACTGGATTACGACGGTGTTGTAGCAAAATATGGCGTGAAGCCAGAACAAATGATTGACCTTCTGTCATTGATGGGCGACAGCTCGGACAATATTCCGGGTTTGCCAAAGGTTGGGGAGAAAACCGCGTTGGCAATGTTACAAGGCATGGAATCAATCGATGCTATGCTGGCAGACCCTGATGCCATTACGAAACTTGATTTTCGTGGCGCCAAAACCATGCCTGACAAACTTCGTGAGAACCAAGATATTCTATTGATGTCACGTGAACTGGCCACCATTAAGCTTGATGTGCCGCTTGAGTTTCGACCTGACCAGCTGACCATAGAGCCAGCAAATCGTGATGAGCTTATCGAACTCTATAAAAAATGTGAGTTTCGCCGTTGGTTAGCGGAAGTATTAGAAGAAGGTGCTTCGACTGATCAGGCGTTAGGGCAATCGACTCCGTCAGTAAGCGCTAATGAAACTCCGGTAAGCCATGATGATTATGAAACAATCACCACAAAAGAGCGCTTCGCACATTGGTTGAGCCAATTAGAACAAGCTGACTACTTTGCTTTTGATACTGAAACAACCAGCTTGAATTATATGGAGGCTGAGCTTGTAGGCCTCTCATTCGCCATCAAGCCAGGACAAGCCTGCTATATTCCCGTGGCACATGACTATCCGGGTGCACCAGATCAGCTCGACCGCGCTTGGGTACTCGAGCAATTGAAGCCACTACTTGAATCGGAGCAACCGAAGTTAATTGGGCAAAACTTGAAGTATGACAGCCATATTTTGCGCCGCTACAACATCCGTGTGGGTGCCATTCATAACGACACGATGTTGGCATCTTATGTCTTTAACAGCGTCGGTTTCGCGTCATGACATGGACACGTTAAGTTTGCAATATTTGGGGCATAAAGCGATTTCTTTCGAAGAAATTGCTGGTAAAGGCGCCAAACAACTTACATTTAATCAGATTGGATTAGAGCAAGCTGCTCCGTATGCTGCTGAAGATGCGGACGTAACGCTTCAGTTGCATCACAAGTTGTGGCACGAAGTAAGCCAGGTAAAAGAGCTTCTGAACGTTTTGCAAACCATCGAATTGCCGTTGTTGCCGGTTCTTGTGGACATGGAGCAACGTGGTGTGCAAATTGATGCGCCGTTGCTGGCGAAGCAAAGCCACGAAATAGCCATGGAGCTTCAGCAACTTGAAAAAGCAGCTTACGACATTGCCGGAGAAGAATTTAATTTGAGTTCAACGAAGCAATTGCAGGCAATCTTGTTCGAAAAATTGCAGTTGCCGGTACTTAAAAAGACTCCAAAAGGCGCGCCATCAACCGCCGAAGAAGTGTTGCAGGAATTGGCTCTAGATTACCCTTTACCAGATGTGATTATGCGTCACCGCGGCTTGAGCAAGTTGAAATCGACTTACACGGACAAGTTGCCAAAAATGGTGAATCCGCGCACGCATCGCATTCATACCTCGTATCATCAAGCGGTGACGGCAACCGGACGCTTATCGTCGAGCGACCCAAACTTACAAAATATTCCGATTCGTACCGAAGCAGGTCGTCGCGTTCGTAAAGCGTTCACAGCACCAGCTGGCTACAAAATTATGGCCATTGACTATAGTCAAATTGAGCTACGAATTATGGCGCATTTGTCGCAAGATCCTGCGTTGGTCGAAGCTTTTTCAAAAGGTCGAGACATTCACAAAGCGACCGCATCGGAGGTGTTCGGTGTCGCTCTCGAGCAAGTCACAAGCGAACAGCGTCGTCGAGCGAAAGCCGTTAACTTCGGATTGATTTACGGTATGTCAGCTTTCGGTTTGGCGCGTCAACTCGATATTCCACGTCAAGAGGCACAAGACTACATGGATAAGTACTTCGATCGCTTCCCCGGCGTATTAAAGTATATGGAAGACACGCGCGCTCAAGCGAAACGGGACGGTTACGTTGAAACAATCTATGGGCGTCGTTTACAACTTCCTGAAATTAAGTCGCAAAATGGCATGCGTCGCAAAGCTGCCGAGCGGGCAGCTATCAACGCACCAATGCAAGGCACTGCAGCCGATATTATTAAGCGCGCAATGATTGCCGTGGCTGACTATATAAACACCCAGGTACCGAAAGAAGATTTGCACATGATCATGCAAGTGCATGATGAATTAGTATTTGAAGTGCGTGAGGATGAAATTTTTGAGTATCAGAAGAAGCTCGTAGAAATCATGGAGCAAGCTGCGGAACTTAAGGTTCCGCTTATTGCCGAAGCGGGTGTTGGGAATAACTGGGACGAGGCACATTAAAAAATTTTTCAGAAATTAAAAATTTTTTTGAACTATTTTTTATACCGCCAGTCTGAATCAGTGAAAGGCGCATTAAACGAATCGAGTTCGTTTGTCATTACCTTTCTGAGATGTTCTCTCCCTGGATTGTAAGAACTTTTGCCCGGCTTTATGCCGGGCTTTTTCTTTTCTGAAGCCTAAGTTTAGGCAGTTGGCGCAACGCGAGGCTTACGGGCGCGTCGATTAGCAATAAATACGCCAGTCAAAATGGCCGCCATACCAATTGCGTGCTCAACTAAGAACGGCTCACCATCAACCACCCCAAGTATCAACGCCACAATCGGAATGAGGTAAGTGACGGAGCTGGTAAACGTCGTATCAGTCATTTTTACAACCGTATTAAAAATGACGAGCGCCATTGCCGTCCCAACAACACCAAGTATCAAAATCGCTGTTAGCGAGAAATAGGCATCGGGTTGCGAACCAAGTTGCTCAACAAACGGTGTTGCGAACAGCAAATAAATAAGTGCTGGCGGCGCTACTAGAAACAGGCTAACACCGGTTATGGTAAGCGCGCCTAAATCAGGAATGTGATGCTTTATGAGGTTGAGGTTTATGCCGTAGCAAATAGTTGCCACGATAATTAGGAGCGCATAGGCATTAAACTGGAACTCACCACTGGCATTAGCGGTAATTAAAATCACCGTGCCGGCTAAACCAATCAGAACGCCAACCCATTGTTGTACAGCGACAATCTGATGAAAAACCAATACACCAATGATTAGGGTAGCCAGTGGCGTAAATGTATTGAGTACACCAGTCACGCCACTTGGTAATTGTGTTTGCGCAAACGCGAACAAAAACGCAGGAATAAAGCTGCCAACTAAACCCACCGAAATAAGCTTCGGCCAGTGATAACGTTGCACGGTTCTAAACCGGCGCATTAAAAATGGCAGTAACACGAAGCCGGCAGAAGCAATGCGAATTGCAGCGAGCTGATCGGGACGAAAGGCTATAAGCCCTTTTTTAATCAAGATGAAGGAGCTGCCCCAAATCATTGCGAGCAACAACAACAGTAACCAAGCTTTTAGAGGCGGAGTGTCACTCTGTTGCATCGGCGCTAACCGTTGCTTCTGCTGGGGTGTTAAGCCAGTCGGATAGAATCACTTCAACTTGTGGAAGGCCGATTTTGTTATGCGACGAAAACATCTCTACCAGCACGCTACCACCGAACACCAACGCAGCTTCACGAGCCTGTAGTAACGTGCTTTTACGTTGACCAGGCTTCAACTTGTCGGCCTTAGTAAGCAACACTAGAACTGGAATGCCGCAGTCGGTTGCCCAATGCAGTAAATCCTGATCAGTGTCACGGTATGGATGGCGAATATCCATCAATAATACGAGGCCACGCAGAGACTGACGTTTCTGTAAGTATTCACTGAGTGCTTGGTTCCATTTTTCTTTAACGGCCAAAGGCACTTTGGCATAACCATAGCCTGGTAAATCGATTAAGCGTTTATTAGGTTGCACTTCGAAAACGTTGATTAACTGCGTACGGCCAGGCGTTTTACTGGTGCGCGCTAATGCTTTTTGGCGCGTAATAGTATTCAAAGCGCTTGATTTGCCCGCGTTTGATCGACCCGCAAAAGCAATTTCGACCCCTGAATCTTCAGGCAATTGTCGAATATTTGCGGCGCTCGTGATAAATTTTGTGGGCTGAAAGTTTAACGTGGTATTCATAAACGTATTGTGCGACCTCATTTGAAACCACATAGTAGCATGATTAGACGTTTAATCCTTACAACTTTTGTGTAAAATAGCGTCTGTTACAACTACCCAGAGCAGAGATATCGATCATGAAAAAAATCGCAATGTTCGTAGGCCTGTACCTTGGCTTGACTGGTGTTGCCATGGCAGCAACTGGCGATGCGGAAGCAGGACAACAGAAATCCGCTGTATGTGCTGCGTGTCACGGGCCGGATGGTAATGCACCATCTGATATGTATCCGAAAATTGCTGGTCAGCATGAAAGCTACCTGTTGAAACAGCTGAAAGATTATAAGCTAGCTGCTGAAACTGGCGGCGAGCAAGGTCGTGCAAACGCAATCATGCAAGGTCAAGTGATGATGTTGAGTGAGCAAGATATGGCTGACTTAGCAGCATATTTCGCATCACAAGAAATGGAAGGTGGAGCAGCACCGGAAGACGTGATTGCAGCAGGTGAGAAATTATTTGTTGCTGGTGATGAGTCTCGCGGCATTGCAGCTTGTGCAGCATGCCATGGGCCACGCGGCGACGGCATGGCGTTAGCTAACTTTCCAAATATCTCAGGTCAACATGCAGCATATACCAAGCAACAGCTTGAGTTGTTCCGCAGTGGCGAACGCGCGAATGATATGAACAATATGATGCGCGACGTGGCGAGTAAATTGACAGATAAAGATATCGAAATCTTATCTCAGTACATTCAAGGCCTGTACTAAAATAGGCGAGAAAAGGCAGCGAGAGCTGCCTTTTTTGTTTTTTTGTTGCAAAAAAAACGTAAGAAAAGCCCTATAAAATCGCGAGCTTGGCAATAAAGTTATAAAGAAATTCATTTTTAGAACATAATAATCATTGATAATTCGGCACGAATCAGTACTCTGAATGCCATTGGATTTACGGGAAGCCACATAATATAAGGCTTCCACTGTAATCGAAATTAAAATCCAGGGAATAACAACACGGCCAGGAGGCCGACTTTTAACCAAGCAGAATAAAAACAACAGAGCTCGGTTAATGCGCTTAACTAATAACAATAATAATAAAGACCTCACGGACGTTATAATTAAAAACATGGAAGATAATGACAACCGTTCTCGAAATCGCACGTGCGCTGTGTGAAAGAATGAGAATAAACTGGGCGATGGCAACATCGCCTTTTTTATTGCCTGCTAGATCAGTTAAACTATGCGCTACGTTTGCAAGCACGCTATGCTTAAGCCAACGTATTACATTCAACTGTTCTGGAAACACACATGACACGCGTCAAGAAAACCCGCAAAACTGGTCCGTTAGCTCCATCCAAGAAACCTCAAAAGGATTGGGAGCAACCGAAGACAAAATCAGCACCATCAAAACCGACGCATAAAACCAAAGGCCACAAACCGGGTAGCCGCTTTAACCCGCCTTCAAATCAAGGCAAACGCCAAGAAGCGAGTGGTAATTCGCAAGCGCATGATCCACGCCATGGTAGCAAGAAACCAATTAGCCTGATTGATCCTAAGCAAGCTGCTCAGATGCCACAACCGCCTAGCTTCGACCGTAAAGCAGCGATGGCAGAGCTAACCTCTATTGAAAATGATGAGCGCTTGCAAGCGTTGTTAGAACGCGCTGAAGATGGCGAATCATTAAGCGCCGTTGATACAAAATACATGGAAGAGCGTACTGAAAGATTCTCACAGCTCGCTGAAATACTCGGCATTGAGCTTGAAGACGACGATGACTTTGATGATTTAGATTTCGACGACGAATTTGAGGATGACGATGAGAGAAGCTAACTTGCCGGTGTGGACTTGGATTGCCGTTTTACTTGGTATTGTAATCATTGCTGGGTTGGCGTTTTATGCTGGTCGCCTGTTAGCGCAATTAAAGGCGCAGAATCAGCGTCGTGATCAAGCGTTAGCAAAGCGAAATGAGAATCTCCATGAAAGCATCGTGACTATTGCGAAGGCAATGGAGCAGGGGCAATGTCCACTGTCAGAGGGCGCACTTCGTTTAGTCGTGCTGTTGGATTTGCGGGTAGAATCAAACCAAGCAGGGTATGCAGCAAAATATCCGTCGTTGCATGATATGTATGAGCGAATTAAACACATGCCGACTCATGACGCTCGCAAGCAATACCCCAAAGCAGAAATTCGCAAAATGGATAACGAGCGCGAAGGCTATGAAAAAGAGCTGGAAGACGTGATTTTGCATGACGTCCGCCAGCTCTTGAAAGATTTCGCTTAAGTTACTGTTTGTAAACAGTACCGTCTTTCACAACCAAATTGATGTTGCTGAGCAGGGAAATGTCGTTCAAGGGATTTCCCTGTACCGCTACCACATCAGCTCGTTTGCCAACTTCAATGGTACCGATATCCGATACGCCTAATAATTTTGATGCTTCAGCGGTAGCGCTTCGAATTGCTACCAGTGGCGGCATACCTGCTTCAACCATGTAGATAAACTCGCGATAGTTTTCGCCGTGATCGTACACCCCAGCGTCAGTACCAAAAGCAATTTTCACACCAGCTTTGTACGCTTCAGCAAACGTACTTTGAATTTTTGGACCAATCGCTGCAGCTTTAGGCCGAACAAGTTCTGGGAAGAACCCATCTATTTTTGCCCGCTCGGCAACCGAGCGACCAGCCGTAATGGTTGGTACGTAATACACGCCTTTTTTCTTCATCGCGCGCATCACTTCCTCGTCCATGTAAGTACCGTGCTCGATAGAATCAACACCGGCTTCAATGGCACGCAGCATGCCTTCTTTGCCATGTGCGTGAACCGTGACTTTCATTTCGTAATCACGTGCTGTTTTTACCACAGCTTCAAGTTCATCCATCATGAACTGAGGGTTATGTCCGCTTTTCGCAACACTTAATACGCCACCCGTAACCGTTAATTTGATCAAGTCTGAACCGTCTTGATAGCGAGCTCGAACCGCTTGTCTAGCCTCATAAGGCCCGTTCAACACGCCCTCTGCCGGAGTTGGTGTTTCGTACAAGCCGCCATGAGCACCGTTAGTTGGGTCAGCATGCCCACCGGTAGTTGCAAGCGATTTACCTGCAGTGTAAATACGAGGACCAATCACTTTGCCGGCATTCACCGCGTTACGCAGTGCGATACTGGCATTATAGGAATCACCTAAATCACGAACGGTAGTGAAACCTGCCATGAGCGTCTTACGCGCGTAATTAACAGCATCCAAAGTGACGTCTGGTGCCCCTTTGGTAAATTTGTTCATATAGCTGCCGGGGCCCAACTGAGAAGTGAGGTGGGTATGCATGTCGATGAAACCAGGCATCACCGTACCAGTACGACGATCAATCACCACGTCGCCTTCTTGTGGCTGTTTAAAACCGCTTTCAATCGCTTGGATGATTCCCTCATCAATGACAACGGTCATTTCTGATTTCGGGTTGGCTTGAGTACCGTCAATGAGTGTACCCGCGTAAATAAGCGTGTCGGCATGGGCGGTTGAAGCCAAGCCAAGAGCTATAGATACTGCTAATAATTTCCGCATGTGATTTACCTCGCTTTATTTTTGCTATAGTCATCACAGTAGCGAGTTATGACTAAAGTGGTCAATGAAGTGGTCAGCAATTAACCGCTTAAACTGAGTGAACTGACGCAACCATGGCTAAATCTTGGTATAATGCCGCACTTAACGACACCGATTAGGCAGTACATTGCATGTTCAAACGCGTACGAGAAGATATCCAAAGTGTTTTTGCCCGTGATCCTGCGGCACGAAATGCTTTCGAAGTACTCACAACTTACCCCGGACTTCATGCTATCTGGTGGCATCGCTTTAGCCACAAACTGTGGACGTGGCGTTGGTATTGGCTCGCGCGTTTTGTCTCCACTATCTCCCGTTGGTTAACAGGTGTCGAAATTCATCCGGGCGCGAAAATCGGACGCCGCTTTTTCATTGATCATGGTATGGGCGTAGTGATTGGTGAAACCGCAGAAATCGGCGACGATGTAACCATTTATCATGGGGTCACGCTTGGTGGTACAAGCTGGAATCAAGGTAAGCGTCATCCAACTCTCAAAAATGGGGTGGTGATTGGCGCTGGCGCGAAAGTTCTCGGCCCGCTAGTCATTGGTGAAAATGCGCGTATTGGCTCCAATGCTGTTGTGGTAAAAGACGTTCCGGCCGAAGCGACTGTCGTTGGTATTCCCGCTCGAGTGGCTCGAAGTGCGGCTACGGCGGAGACTTCTGAAGTCACTAAACGTCGGCAAGAAATTGCAAAGCAATATGGCTTTGATGCGTATGCGATTTCTGCGGACAACCCAGATCCGGTTGCTACGGCGATTGGTCGTATGCTTGACCACGTGCATTTGCTAGACCAAAAAGTGAGCGATTTGTGTTGCGCAGTGAATCAACTTGGCGGTAATGTGTGTGAAGAAATACCGGATGTTGATTTGGACGATATGGACTTCCTTAAAGCAGAACAGGAAGCAGCTGAACGTCGTCAGAAAGAGCAGCAGAAAGAGCAACCGAAAAAGTCGCCTACTGAAACCGATTAACTCGAGACGATAGCCAGTTGCTAGCGGAGGTTACCATGAAGCTAGCAAATACCTTACTTGCGACAATCTCAATTGTCGTATTATTTGGCTGCGCCAGTCAGTCTCCAACAAATGCTCTGACACAGGCGCGGCTGCAAGCACACATGCCGAGCTTAAATAATGACTTATTCCTCCAGCCTCAACAGTCCGTTGTCTCAGCGCATCAACTGTTTGTGTTAACGTCGTCGCAGCAGCAAGACTTTTTACTCGATTTTAATGGCCGACTCAGCGATTTACCTGAGCACGAGCGCATCAGCGTCTATCTGCACGACATAACCTTCGGATTTAACTACAAAGAAAAAACCTATACCGCGAGCGAAGCGTTTGCCTTAAGTGCCGGTAACTGCATGGCGTTAGCTATTCTTACCAAGAGCTTAGCTGACGTTGCTGGTGTCGAAATTAAATTCCAACGCGTCACCAATGCGCCGGTATTTGACCGAAATAATAATATTGTACTTGTTTCAGATCATGTCCGTGCTCGGCTATACAAGCCACTCGACACTTTCAACGAAAGTGATGATAAAACGCTGTTGAAACGAGCTTGGGTGGTGGTTGACTATTTCCCTTCGTCAGCGTCGCAAAATGCTGAAATGATCACTGATACTGAATTTTTGGCTCTGTATTATCGTAACCGAGCGGCAGAACTGATGGTGGATGGATTGGTGGATGATGCATACGCCTATGCAACTGAAGCACTCAAGTACACACCGAATGACAGTGAAGTACTTAATCTTTTGGGGTTGTTACATGGTCGTAGAGAGGACGTACTTACTGCCGAGCAACTGTTTCGTTATGCGCTGCGACTAAACCCTGATAATTTGAATGTCTTACATAACTATCAATCGCTTGCTAAACGCCAGCAGCGCCATGATTTGGTAGCACTACTGGAACAACGTATTCAATCCATTCCGGAAGCGAACCCGTATACGTGGATAGCCTTGGGTGATGTAGCGTTCACGCAAAATCAACTTGATACAGCCATGATGATGTATCGTAAGGCAGCGAAGCAGGCGCCTTATGTTCATGAAGCGTATTGGGGGCAAGCTCGTGTACTGGTTGCGCAGGGTGAAACCCAGCAAGCGCGACGTGTTTTAGAAAAAGGCTTAAGGGAAGCACGGATATCGGCGACCAAAGCTCAATTTAAAACCGGTTGGTACAGTTATCAAACTCAGGCACAAAAAAAGCCGCTCGATTGAGCGGCTTTTTGGAATTCTTCGCTAGAAGAAACGTAATTACATAGGAACTACGTTAGAAGCCTGTGGGCCTTTAGGACCTTGCTCAATAGTGAACTGAACAGTTTGGCCTTCAGCTAAGGTTTTGAAACCGTCTGATTGGATAGCAGAGAAATGTACGAATACGTCTGCGCCTTGCTCTTGCTCGATGAAACCGAAACCTTTAGCTTCGTTAAAGAATTTTACTTTACCAGTTACTGTAGACATGCTGTGATTCCTCGTAGTGCATGTGAAAATCTAGGGTATTGCTAATAAAAATTACGTGTATTACTTGAGGACTTACAAAACGAGGTACAGCAATTGACTTCGTAACAGGCCACAATTAGACAGCCGAATTTTTCTAGCGACCGCCAGTATACGCCGATCCTACACCCTGTCAATTAAAGATTTATTAATGACAATAAGGGGTTTAGCCGCGAATCCAGTTTTTTGTGATATGTCTGAACTGGTCAGTTCCTGAGCGATGAAGCCATTCATAAGCAGCCATTTCCGATGAAATAATTACCACGCCCTCTTGGCGCATACGTTTCAGTGCGGTTTGTTTGTCACTATCACGACGCGAGCCGACGGCATCTTCTACCACAAATACTTGATAATCATCGGCAATTAAGTCAAGCGCGGTTTGTAATATACAGACGTGGGTTTCCATGCCCATCAACACCACTTGCGAACGGTTGATTTCGTTTATGGCATTAATAAAATTTGGCTCCTGCACCGCACTAAAATGCATTTTCTCGATAACTTGGGCGTTTTCAATGACCCCAGAAAGGTCATCAACGCTAATTCCTAATCCCTTTGGATATTGCTCAGTCACAACCACAGGTACATCTAACTCATTGGCGATTTCACCGAGCCAGCGCATACGAGCAATGAGTTGATCGCGCTGATGGATAACCGGGGCAAGTTTTTCTTGTGCATCAACAATAACGAGTACGCTCTGATCTGCTTTCATGAGCATAATGACAACTCCTTTGATTCGAATTAAATTAATTATGCCGCAAAGTTATTGCTATTCCTAATACTTGGCGATACTTTGACCACTGTCAGGCAATTCACCAAGGTAAGTCACAAGGACGCTGGCCATGCCCAACCAATCAGCAGACATGCTGCTGCAAAGTTTTCGCAATAAAGTCACGCGCAATATCGTGTGGGCGGGAGCTGCTACTCAGTTTTTGTTAGCTGGCGCACAGATCTGGCTGGCAAACTATTTACAAGCCGTGATCATGTTCGCCGCCGCAATCGTTTTGGCTGTGATTGCCTATTCTTATCGGGAAAAACGAATTCCCGATTTTTGGCGTGTCATTTTCATGATGCTGCTTACCTCCATTTGTTTTGCTTCTATTCGTAACAATGGCACCATTGGCGTGTATTGGGCTTATCCGCTGTTGGTTGCAAGTTTCTTTATGTTCCGTGATGGCTTTGCCATTGCGTTGGCGTCAGCAGTCACAATGGTTATGAGTACAGCTGCCCTGATGTATATGCCAGTTAGCGATGGTTGGCGAATTAGTGCATCACTGCTGGTTATCCTGGTACTCGGTAGCGTTTTTGTGGTGATGCTTGGGCGAATGCAGAAATTACTACATCAGCTAGTGATCACCGATACACTCACAGGTCTTCAAAATCGCCATCGACTCAACAATGTCCTGAGTCAATTGATTCATAACTTTCGTCGCTATCACCGCGCCGCGAGTCTAATAATGCTCGATCTTGACCACTTTAAACTTCTCAATGATAAACATGGGCATTTGTTTGGTGACCAGATGCTGAAGCAACTCGCTGCTAGGTTAAAGGCGAGTTTGAGAGTCAATGATCAATTGTTCCGAGTGGGTGGTGAAGAATTTCTGGTGGTTATGCCGGAAACGGAACTCGGAGAAGCAGTAAAAGTTGCGGAAAAATTGCGACGTGCAGTTGAGAACACGCCGTTTGAAGGTAAAGATGCGCAGGCTCACTTGACTGTTAGCTTAGGGGTTGCGCAATTGCGTGCCGAACAAACATGGGCAGAATGGATAAATACCGCAGATACTGCTTTACTTGAAGCAAAGCGCAAAGGTCGCAATCAAGTGTGCAAAGCAGAAAGTTATACCCCAACAGCTTAATTGAGAACGGAAATTCATGAATTCAACAGCAGCCACTCCCGCATTATCACTAAATTTATGGCAACAATTTCGCTTAGTTGCGATGCGTACAATTTATTTTGGCGTTGGCATCGTGATTTTAGTGCTTGCTGGAGTGCTGGCGACTGATGCTAGATGGTTAGAGTCGGGCGCTCTGATAAGTGTGGCTTTGGCATTTATTCTTACCGGCGTTATTTACCGCAATGAGCTGGCGCCGCAGTGGATTAACTTCTTATTTATTTGTGCGCTCGGCACCCTCGTCAGTGTCTCGATGAAGTCATCCGGCATGATGGGCGTTTATTGGATGTATCCGGTGTTAGCTATGGTGTTCTTCATGTTTGACCGCACCATTTTTGTGCTCGTGATCATGTTGATTTACGCATTGTTTGCCGCAGTGATGTATCAATTTCTGCCGTTTGAATACGCATGGCGAATTGCGCTTTCTATGCTGGTATTAATCGGAGTAGGTGCAGTATTCCTCGTCATGATGAGCTATATGCAGCGTAATTTGTCAAAGTTATATGCAACAGACCCATTAACTGGCTTTTATCGCCGTGATTATGTAGCAAACATGATGCAAACTGAATTAGATCGCGCGAAGAGAAATCAGCAGCCGGTCAGTGCCATGTTGCTTGATCTCGACTCGTTTAAGAACGTCAATGATAAGTTTGGCTACATGTTCGGCGATGCAGTATTGAAGGAGACAGCATCGCGATTAGCCCGAGTTTGTCGAAAGAACGATGTCATGGTGCGCTATGGTGGTGCCGAGTTCTTGATTATTTTTCCGAATACGCCATTGAAGCAAGCTGCCGAGTTAACCGGTGAGATGCTTGATAACCTGCGCCATGAACCATTTGCCGTAAAAAGTATGATGACCACAGTAACCGCGAGCGCTGGTGTCGCCGAATGGCGCAAAGGCCAAGATTGGGGGCAATGGCTGGAGCGCGCTGATGCGGCAATGGATAAAGCCAAGAGCCAGGGTCGTAATCGCTTGAGAATTGCGCAATAAATTTGCACCTATCGCTTCTCCTAGCTACAATTCGCTCCTTTGAAAAACGGAGCACCACATGGCACCTGTCTTGATCTTAATGGGCTCGCAGTCTGACTGGCCCGTCATGCAACATGCGGCACAAATGCTGAAAGACCTCGGCGTTGAATGGCGCGCCGAAGTTGTGTCTGCGCACCGCACCCCAGATTTATTGAAAACCACCATGGAACAAGCTGAACAAGATGGTGTTCCGGTAGTTATTGCCGGCGCCGGCGGCGCTGCACACTTACCTGGTATGCTCGCCGCATTCACCGCAATTCCAGTGTTAGGTGTACCAGTACCAAGCAAACAGCTGAAAGGCTTAGACAGCTTGCTGTCAATTGTACAAATGCCAAAAGGTGTCGCGGTTGGTACCTTAGCAGTTGGGCCTGCTGGCGCTGCAAACGCAGGCTTATTAGCGGCACAAATTATTGGTTCATTTGATGCAAATGTTCGTCAACGTGTGCACGCATTCCGCGAGCAACAACGCGAGAAAGTGATGAATGGCCCGAAACTGGAGCTGCCTGAATCATGAAAATATTGTTTATCGGTGATGGTCAATTAGGACAAATGCTGGGCGCAAGTGCCATTAGTCATGGTCACGAATGCCTATTATTTAGTACCCGCAGCAACACCGTTAAACCACTTTCGGCGCAAATTGACTTGCAGTTATCGCTATCCGACGCCATTGAATGGGCGGATGTTGTGAGTTGGGAACACGAAGATATTCCAGCGGATATTTTAGCTGCCGCTCACGATAAGTTTCTGATGGATCCAGCGCGAATTAAGAGTCTTACCGACCGTCGTGCAGAAAAGAAATTGTTTGATGATTGCCGTGTGCCAACCTCGCCTTGGCAAACCTATAACAATGCCGATGAACTTGAGAAAATTCTCAATCAAGCAGAACAGCCATTGGTGTTGAAGACTGCTCGCGGTGGCTACGATGGCAAAGGTCAATGGCGTTTTCGAATGGCCGACAACCCGATTGATTTAGCTCAACAAGCGGGCCAGGCACCAGGTATTGCCGAGCATATGATTCCGTTTCAACGTGAAGTGTCGTTGGTTGGCGCGCGTAGCAAAGACGGCAGTATTTGCTGTTACCCGTTGATTACCAACGTACACGACCGAGGCATTTTAAGTTATAGCTTAGGTGCTATTGACATAGTTGATGAGCGGCTACAAAGCCTAGCTGAAGATTGTTTCCGTAAGCTCACAGATGCACTGCATTATGTTGGTGTTTTAGCGATTGAATTCTTTGTGGTGGGCGAAGGCGACGATGCGCAGTTGTTAGTGAATGAGATTGCACCGCGAGTGCACAATTCGGGTCATTGGACAATGACAGGAGCGAATAGTAGCCAGTTCGACTTACATATTCGCGCACTAACTGGTATGCCATTGCCATTATTACGTTTAGAGCCAACACTGATGATTAACGTGATTGGCGCCGACCAAATTCCTGCAGGCTTATGGCATCATGCAGATACCGATTGCCATTGGTACAACAAAGAGCCGCGTCCAGGCCGTAAAGTTGGTCATGTCAATATTCGTACCTCAAATCGCGACACCGCTTTGACTTGGGTCGCGCAATGGGCTGAAAAACTACAGGTTCTCGCTGACTAAGCGAGAACCTTTTGTAACCACGCATTAATGGCTTGCACCTGCTCGCCACATACCTGATGTTGCATCGTGAACGTTTGATATTCTGCGTTGTAGCCATGCTGTTTTAACCACTGATACGCATGTTGTCCGAGTGCTTCTGGCACCACCGGATCTTGCGACCCATGTTGCACCAAAATTGGAATGTCGTTGTTCGCGGCATGCGGTGTGATGCTTTGATGCGTTGCTAGATAGGTTGAGAGCGCTAATAAGCCACGTAAGTGCTTCGGATAGGTTAATGCCGCTTCATAAGCAACAGCACCGCCTTGCGAGAATCCCGCCAACAAAATATTTTCCGCCGGAATACCGCGTTCAATCTCACGTTCAATGAGTTGATGCACAGCTGCTGCGGAATCGCGAAGTTGCTGCTCATCAACTTCACGACCAAGCGACATACTCAGAATGTCATACCAAGCCGGCATGCGCATACCACCGTTAATGGTCACTGGTATTTGTGGTGCATGTGGGAAAATAAATCGAACCGCTACTGGTGGCGTTAAGTGCGGTACCAAAGGTGCAAAATCATTGCCGTCGGCACCAAGGCCATGCAACCAGATTATCGCGTGAGTAGCTGGCGGTTGTGGTTCAATTTCTACACATGGAAGGTAAGACATGGATACTCCGTTAGTCGTTGTCTTCTGAAACTTGCCGATTTTTACCAAGCCCGCCACTGATAGTGAGTTGCATTGCGTCAGCTGGCGACATATCAAGCGCTTCAACGCTATCACGCGGCACAATTAGCATATAACCACCGACGTTGTAGCTCATCGGTAAAAATACAGCGATGTGATCATCGTCTAGCATCGCCGACAGGCGATCATCTTTTTGGCCAGGTTTTTTTGTGACGATACCAATTAATTTAACGTCAGCACCGGGCAGAGTAACGAGTACCACCGATTCATCTGAAAAGCTTTTGCCCGACATCAAATCAAACACATCGGTAATGGTGCCGTACAAGCTACGTAACACTGGCATGCGTTGCATTAGATTGCCAGGCAGCTCCCATAGCTTACTAATGAAACGCCAACGCGCACTAAAACCGATAATTATCGCCAGCACCACAAAGCTTAAAAAGGCTAAACCTGGAAAATAATATTTGGTGCCAAGAATAGCCTCCCAAATAGGACGTAACCAAGACTCAATAGTCACTAAAAACCAATGAACCAGTGCTATTGTCACCACTAATGGGAGTAGAATGGTGAGGCCTTTGAGTAAATACTGTATTCCACGTTTCATTTTGGTAATCTCAAGCAGAATGAAGGCATAGCTTAACGTTTTTTAGGGGGCTTTATGAAGTTATTTGGTAGTTATACCTCACCATATGTGCGTCACTGCCGTATTGTGTTGGCCCAAAACAATGACAATTTTGAATTTATTCCAACCGATTACGCGCAAAGTGCGCAGCAGTCGCCAACTCAGCGTGTTCCTTTTTTACACGACGACGACGTTCAACTGACCGACTCAGCAGCAATTTTGCGTTATTTGCGTGAGCGTCATCAACAGCCGTTCTGTGACGATGTTGCGGATTTTGACTTATTTTGTCTCGCAAATACGGCACTTGATGCCACGGTGAATTTATTTTTATTAGAGCGTGATAACATAACCACCGATAGCAGCCCATATCTGCAGCGACAGCACGATCGAATTCATACCATTTTGAAAGAGCTCGATCAGCGCGATTGGCCGCAACAAGAAGCCTACAGTGATGGTCAATTACGGCTCGCATGCTTTCTAAGTTGGGCACAATTTCGAGAGCGCATCAATATTGCCGATTACCCAAATTTACAACAGTTTTTACTAGGCATGAATAATCAGCCATGGTTCGCAAATACGCATCCAGCGCTGAGTTAAAAATAATAACGAAGGGAGTTAAACCACACATGAAATATTTAGCAGCTGTGGCTGGCGTTGCATTATTAAGCGCCTGTTCGCCACAACAAGAAACACATACGGAGACCGCAGTGGATGCAAAAATTAGCTATCCAATGACTGTACGCGGTAACGTCACCGATGAATACTTTGGAACCGTCGTAGCCGACCCGTATCGCTGGTTAGAGGACGATCGTTCGGCCGAAACCGAAGCGTGGGTAACTGCGCAAAATGCGGTAACTTTTGAATATCTCGAACAGATTCCTTACCGAGATAAGATCAAAGACCGTTTAGCTGAGCTTTGGAACTACGAAAAAGTTGGCGCACCGTTTAAAGAAGGGAAATATACCTATTTCTATAAAAATGACGGCTTACAGAACCAGTACGTGGTGTATCGTACTGATGAAGAAGGTAACACCGAAGTATTCTTAGATCCGAATACCTTCAGCGAAGACGGTACCACCTCATTAGCAACACTGAGTTTTTCAAAAGATGGCTCGCTCGCTGCGTATGCTATTTCAGAGGGCGGTAGCGACTGGCGTAAAATTATCGTTATTGATGTTGAAACGAAAGAACAGCTTGAACCAACGTTAGTTGATGTGAAGTTCAGTGGTATTTCTTGGTTCGGCAACGAAGGATTCTATTACTCAAGCTATGACAAGCCTGAGGGCAGTGAGCTGTCAGCGAAAACCGATCAGCACAAACTTTATTATCATCAGTTAGGCACCGATCAAGCTGATGACAGGGTTGTATTTGGCGGTACTGATGCAGAGAAACACCGTTATGTTGGCGGCCAAGTGACCGAAGATGACCGTTATTTGATTATCAGTGCGGCAGTTTCTACTTCTGGTAATAAATTATTTATTAAAGACTTAACGAACCCAGAAAGCGAGTTAGTCACCGTTCTTGATCACACGGACTCTGATACTTACGTATTGGATAACGTGGGTACCAAACTCTATTTGGTTACGGATTTGAATGCGCCGAATAAGCGTGTTGTCACTGTTGATGCAGCGAATCCGCAGCCAGAAAACTGGGAAGACTTCATTGCTGAAACTCAGCATGTGTTAAACCCATCAACGGGTGCTGGGTACATTTTTGCCGAGTACATGGTTGATGCGATTGCAAAGGTAGAGCAGTACAACTACGACGGCGAGCGAGTTCGTGAAATTGAATTGCCAGGCGTTGGTAGTGTTGGCGGCTTTAGTGCCAAACATGAAGCTGATGTGGTGTATTACACGTTCACCAACTACAACACGCCAGGCACTATTTATGCGTATGAGCCGGATGCTGGTGAATCAACGGTTTATGCTGAATCAAAAGCACAGTTTGATAGCACAGCTTACGAATCGAAGCAGGTGTTCTACACCTCAAAAGACGGCACCAAGGTACCAATGATCATTACCTACAAAAAAGGTATGGAACTTGATGGTACTAACCCAACCATTTTGTATGGTTACGGCGGCTTTAACATCAGTCTGACGCCAAGCTTTAGCATGACCAATGCGATGTGGCTTGAGCTTGGCGGTGTGTATGCAGTTGCTAACCTTCGTGGTGGCGGTGAGTACGGCAAAGATTGGCACAATGCTGGCACGCAAATGCAAAAGCAGAATGTGTTCGATGATTTCATCGCTGCAGCGGAATACCTGATTGCGGAAAATTACACCTCAAGTGGAAAATTAGCCGTACGTGGCGGTTCAAATGGTGGCTTGTTGGTTGGCGCGGTGATGACGCAACGTCCTGACTTGATGCAAGTGGCACTGCCTGCTGTAGGCGTGCTCGATATGTTGCGTTACCACACCTTCACGGCTGGCGCTGGTTGGGCATACGACTACGGCACCGCTGAAGACAGCAAAGAAATGTTCGAATACCTCTATGGTTATTCACCAGTGCATAACGTTGAATCAGGTGTTCACTACCCAGCCACGTTAATTACCACAGGTGACCACGATGACCGTGTGGTTCCAGCGCATTCATTTAAGTTTGCGGCTGAGCTTCAAGCGAAGGATGCCGGTGCAAATCCGCAGCTCATTCGTATTGAGACCAACGCAGGCCATGGCGCAGGTACGCCTGTATCGAAAACCATTGAGCAGTACGCTGATATCTATGGTTTCACGTTGTGGAACATGGGAATTAAAGAACTGAAGTAAGCGAGAGTTCTGATGAAAACCCCGAATTCCTTTAGGTATTCGGGGTTTTTTTATGAGTCATTCTTAGGTTGTTCAGGGCCGTGAAGAATTTCGACACTAATTGCATCTTGCTCAATGGCACCTGGTAAATCAGTTTCGAGAAGCGTCTGTACTTCGGCGAACGGTTTATTCAGTGCCATCACACCCCAAGCTTGATTTCGACCGTGAACTTTACCTGCATAAAGAACCATGTCAGCCAACTGAAGCGTTTCTTCCCAGTCCATTTGATTTTCGTGCAAGTCCGCAAATGGATAACTAATAAAGCCGGCCGTTGCCGTAATCCAAATTTCACGATCACCAGATTGAATTGGTGTCGACCCAATGACGTCGAGCATTCGTTTTGCCATCACTGGAAGTTTGCTTTGCTCGGTATTGGTTAGATAAATCAGGAACTCTTCACCGCCCCAACGTACGACCAAGTCAGACTCACGCGATACTTGCAGAAGACGTTTTGAAACCTCAACAAGCACATCGTCGCCAGCAGCATGACCTAAATTATCGTTTATACGTTTAAAATGGTCGACGTCCAGCAATAACATGGCATCGTGACCAACTTCATGCGGTGTTCTTAACTTCTCTTGCAAAGCGCGACGATTTAAAAGGCCAGTAAGCGGGTCGCGAACCGATTGCTCAGCAAGTCGGCTATTCGCTACTTTTAATTCGCGATTACTGCGACGTGCAGCACGATAAAGCAATATAACTGAAATCACTGCGAAGATTGCGACCACTATAAACAGCGTGAGAATGGTGCGTTTTTGACTCTCGTTTTCAATCAGTTGCTGGTTCAGCTCATTCTTTTGCGACAGCAGCTCAATTTGCAATGCTTTGTCTTTGCTATCGTATAAGTTTTGCAGTTCGGCAATGCTTTTTTGCTGATCGCCTTTGTAGGCCTCTTCTCTTAACTCTCGTTGTTCAAGTAAAACTTCGATGGCTTCATCGTGCATGCCAACGTGCACGAGCGCTTCAGCATACTCACCTAACAGTCCTTCAAACTCAGCTGGTGACCATGAATCACGAGCGTTATCGACTATCTCTCGCATGGCCGCGAGGCCCTGTTCCACATCACCAAGAAACACATCGACATAACCTAAATTGAATTGAATGACATCGGGGTTATATTGCTGTGGGTTTAATTTGGCAACGGCATAAGCATCTTGTAGTACTTTCCGAGCATCTTCATAACGGCCAATCCGAATGTCGACGTCACCCATATTGTTGAGTACGGTGAGGTACTGGTTGACACTATCTGGGTCATCTTTGAGTTGATCGCGTAAACGCTTGTAAATGCTTAACGCAACATCGAAGTTTTTTCGATCACTTTCAATATAGGCGCGTTCAAGGGCAATACTCGCACCGAACTCCGTCATGAGGTTATTCTCTTCCGCAATGCGTGTTGCATCGTCGAGTTGCTCGAGGGCGAGGTCGTAATTTTTTTGCTGACCATACAGGTTAGCGATTTGCAGCTTGGTTGATAGTAATCGAATAAGCGTTCGAGAATCGTCTGTTTCGGCAACTGCATCGGCGGCATAAATGAGGTGCTCAAGTGCGCGATCAAATTGGCTACGTTGTTGATAGAGATAGGCAGCAAAGTTATTCACAAAATACTTAACGCGTGGAATTTGAGCTTTTTCGAGCGGAATTAAAGCGTCATTAATATTCGCCATGGCCTCAGAAATTTTGCCCTGCATTGCTATAATCAATAGCGCAGTCGCTTCAACTTCGGCGCGTGCATCAGGTAAGCCACTTCGCTCAGCAATGCGACGAACTTCCTCAATTTGTTCTGCGGCCTGTTTTTGATTACCAAGATACGCATGATCGAGTGCGATATAACTAAGTGTACGTACACGCGTCATTACCGGCGTTTCATCGGTCAGGTCGTTACGAATTTCGGTTAATTGTTCAAGAGAGGTTTCTATATTGGCAGCATTAAGCACCGCATCAAGCCGGTCTTCAATAGCCTGGTCAACAGCTGGCACCGATGTTTCTTGCGCTGAAACACTGGTAAGCAGCAAACCAAACAGTAGTGCTATCAGAAAGAAAAATCGAGGCATTCGCCCTCCCAGAACGCGTTAACTTTGCCTAAAACATCGTCAGTTTGACACAGCTGGTCGGACGTGTATTCCTAATTGCGGCGAATGGCACGCTATGAACGTTTGTAAGATGGCATGTTAATCTTATGTGTAATAAGCTCGATGATACCTCATTTTTTGAGCAAGTGTAACAACTTGTAACACTGATTTGTTGCGCAATTTCAAATGCGCCGTATAGTTAAATTTCCATCAAAATCGGAATAACAACATGGCTTTAAAAAATCGTTTATATACAAGTAGTTTAGTTCTTTCGACGCTGTGGCTCGTGGCCTGTAGTCCGGCATCTCAGAATACAGCTACTACTGATGCGACATCGCAGCCACCCATTGCCGAACAACGGCCATATGTTGTGGAATCACCGCAAGGAAATAGGCAAGATCCTTATTATTGGTTGCGTGATGATAGTCGTTCTGACGCCGATGTATTGGCTTATTTAGAAGCTGAGAATGCTTACTATGACGCCTATCGGGCCGATTACGCGGAGCTGACCGAAACGCTCGAAAGCGAAATTATTGGTCGCATCAAACAAGATGACACCTCGGTGCCATATCAAAAGGGCGATTACTTATATTCAGTAAAGTACGAAGCCGGAAAAGAATATCCAATTTATGTACGTGCTGATAAAGAGGGTAATGAGCAGGTCATGCTTGACGTGAATAAACTTGCTGAAGGGCAAAGTTATATGAGCGTCGGTAACCTTGAGGTAAGCCCGAATCAGCAATTGATGGCATATATGGTCGATAACACCGGGCGCCGTCAGTATGAGTTGCGTATTCGTGATTTAACGACGGGCGAAGATAACGCTCAGACTTTAACTGGCTTATCTGCATCGATTGCTTGGGCGAAGGATAATCAAACGCTGTTTGTGATTGAGAATGATCCGCAGACGTTGCTTTCTACTCGTGTGATGAAATATCGCGTTGGCGAAGCTGCAGATACTGCTGAGCTGGTTTACGAAGAAAAAGACAATACGTTCTACATGTGGGTGAACAACACCACTGACGGTGAGTACATTCAGATTAACTTGGATCAAACGGTTTCAACAGAAGTACATGTCCTCGATGCGGATGAACCTGACGGTCAATTCCAAGTGCTGGCGCCGCGTGAGCGAGATTTTCAGTATAGTGCTGATCACCTCGATGGCCGGTGGATTATCCGCACCGATTTAAATGCGCCAAACTTCCAAATGATGCAAGTTGCTCATGAAAATATTGGCGATAAATCAAAATGGCAGCCTCTAGTCGAACATCGTGATGACGTATTTATTCAAGACTTCGCTGTGTTTAGTAATTACCTCGCCATGAATGAGCGCAGTGATGGCTTGCGCCGTATTCGCATCGTTCCGTGGAATGCTCCTGAAGAAGCGAAGTTTATTGCCTCTGACGAAGAGGCCTACGTCACCGTGTTTGAGCGTAACGTGCAACAAGATACCGACACATTGCGGTATACCTACAGCTCACTGACAACCCCGTCGACGGTATATGCTTACAATATGGCGACCGGCGAGCAAGAGCTATTAAAGCAAAACGAAGTACCGAACTTCGATGCAAGTCTTTATGAAACCGCACGCACTTGGGCAACCGCAGAAGATGGCACGAAAATTCCGGTATCGCTGTTGTACAAAAAAGGCTTCAAGCAAGATGGTACGGCACCGTTGTACCAGTACGCGTACGGCTCTTATGGCAGTAGCTCAGATCCATATTTCCGCTCGACTATTTTCAGTCTTGTAGATCGCGGCTTTGTTTACGCCATTGCGCATATTCGTGGTGGACAAGAGATGGGGCGCCAATGGTATGAAGACGGCAAACTGCTGAAGAAAATTAATACCTTTACTGACTTCATTGACGTCACCAAGCACCTTGTTGCCGAGAAATATGCTCACCCTGACAAAGTATTCGGTATGGGTGGTAGCGCCGGTGGCCTATTGATGGGCGCTGTGGCGAACATGGCACCGGAACACTATCGCGGCTTAATGGCTCATGTGCCGTTTGTTGATGTGGTAACCACCATGTTAGACGAGAGCATTCCGCTCACGACCAATGAGTTTGACGAGTGGGGTAATCCGAAGAACCAGCCATATTATGATTACATGTTGTCGTATTCACCGTATGACCAAGTGAAGAAGCAGGATTATCCGGCAATTTTGGTTACCACCGGATTACACGACTCGCAAGTTCAATACTTTGAACCGGCGAAGTGGGTTGCTAAATTGCGCACCCATAAAACCGATGCGAACCCGCTGATGTTCAAAACCAATATGAGCGCAGGGCATGGTGGTAGTAGTGGTCGGTTTGCCCGAATGAAGGAAATTGCAGAAGAATATGCCTTCATCCTCAACCTACTGCAATAACGAAAAGCGTTATTGGTTGTTCGTTATTAGTTATTCGTGACCCGGCGTTTTACGCTGGGTCTTTTTTACGAACAACGATTAACGATTAACGAAGTTACCACTGGGCGTTGTGGTAGACGTTTTGCACATCGTCACAATCATTCAGCATATCTAGCAACTTCTCCATCTGCGCAATATCTTCTTCGCTTGTCAGGTCAGTCATCATTTGCGGCAGATGCTGTACTTCATCAACTTCAAATTCAATGCCCGCAAAGGCTTCTTGCAGAGCAACTTTCGCTTTGTGCGATTCAGTGTGCGGTGTGAATACGGTGATAAAGCCTTCGTCTGTTTCAATGTCGGTTACATCAACATCGGCCATCATGAGGGCTTCAAGTGCCGCGTCTTCATCGTCGCCAGCGAAGCGCAAAATAGCGCAATGATCAAACATGTGCGAAACACTACCCGGTGCACCGAGTTTGCACTTGGTTTTGGTGAAGCAGTTGCGTACTTCGCCAATGGTACGGTTCGGGTTATCGGTAAGGGCATCAACCATAACCATACAATTGCCTGGGCCAAAACCTTCATACATGGCTGGTGAATAATCTTCGCCAGCACCGCCCTTGGCTTTATCAATCGCTTTTTCGATAACGTGCGCAGGAACTTGGTCTTTTTTGGCGTTATCGATGAGGCTGCGCAACTGCAAGTTCGCATCGGGGTCAACTCCGCCTTGCTTAGCCACTACATAAATTTGACGACCGTACTTGCTGTAAACTTTACTTTTTGCAGCGGCGGTTTTGGCTATCGAATCTTTTCGGTTTTGATACGCGCGACCCATAAATTGCTCTCAATCATGTTTGGTTATAAATGAAGTTGGCAATTTTATACCCAGTTACAGGTGATAATCCAGCTTAAACCAGAAAGTACGACCTGGTTCGTTGACCTGTGTGGTTTGTTCAAACCCCGCAACTGGCATTCTTGTCAAACTGATTCATACTTAAACAGTAATTCGGTAGGAGCTAAAACAATTGACCATACGGGATATTTTGACGGCATTCATATTACTGTTGATCACGGCGCTCGCTAACAGCTTTATTTGGCTGAATGGCGCGGCAACGAACCCCTATGCCGTGTTAATTCTGGTTCCGATGGCGGCTGCTATGTTGCTCTTGCCATTTCGTTTAGCCTGGTTGGTCATTGTTGTGGGGGTCGCAGGGCAGCTGATGCAACTGCAAGCACCACTACCCACTCATCATCAGATGGATACCCACTATAGGGCAATGGTTTACGGTCAAATTTTTGCTGGATTGCTGCTTGGGGTGACCTTACACATCTTGCGCGTGCGCATTGTGCGCGAGCAACAAGCCTTACGAGCCTTGCATCAGCGCCAACATCGCGACGAACAATTGGTAACTATTGGTACCGCTGCGGCGCAATTTAGTCATGAGGTTGCTACACCCATTCAAACCATTCAATTCATGCTTGAAGATGTGCGGCAGCGCTATCCAAATGACGAGGATTTACAACGCGCAGAGCAGCAAATTAAGCGCATTCATAACCTGCTATTAGATTGGCGGCAAGTGGCCGAAGATGTGCGCACTCACCGCGTACTCGAACTACAAGTCAACGAACTCGTTCAGCAAGTACGCGATGCGTTGCTGATTGCCCGCCCCGATATTCGTGTGCATTGGCATGACGATGAACAGCCCGGCTGTGTCATTCACGCCGACCGAACATTAATTCCAGCTATTTTAAGTTTGTTGCACAACGCTGCCGATGCAGCGCCGCTCGATTCGAAAATTGACGTTAAAACGCAAGTTGTTGAGAGCACTTGGCAAATGATCATTCGAAACGAAGGTGAACCACTTGATGCTCCTCGTAAGCGTGGATTAGGTCGGGAATTATTGCCAAGTAGTCGCGGTGTTGGTGCTGGCGCGATGCTGAGCTATGCAACTTTTGAGCGGTTCGGCGGCACGGTAAGTTGGCATGCCGAAGCTGGACATACCTTGACTGAAATTTGTATGCCGGTGGAGGCGAGGCATGGCTGACACCGTACTCATTATTGATGATGACATTAATCTACTTCAGGCGCTGAGTAGCCGATTAGAGCGCGCTGGCTATCAAGTGGTGACAGCGGCAACCAAAGCTGAGCTTGATATGCAGCCCTGTGCGCAAGTCGATCATATTCTTTTAGATTTAAAGTTCGGTGAAACGAACGGCCTAGAGCTAATTAAGCCACTTAAAACACGGTTTAGACCGAAGAATCTAGTGATTTTGACTGGTTATGCCAGCATAGCGACATCCGTTGCGGCAATTAAGGCGGGTGCCACTGATTATCTCGCTAAGCCCATTCAAACGCAGATATTACTGCAAGCACTGGGTATGCACCGTCGCTCGTTGCAACGTAAATTAAGTAAGCATTCACCGATTAAGCAATAATCAAATCAGACGGGTTTAATCCGCGTAAAAAGTAGTTTAGTATTTACTGAATTAATCAATTTTTTTGATGAGGTTAAGTCATGTCAGCAGTACAAGTGAAAGCATTTTTGGACGATGACAGTGAAACGTTTAGCTATGTGGTTTACCGTGAAGATGAGCGAAAAGCCGTCGTCATCGATCCGGTCTTAGATTTTGATTACAAGTCAGGTCGCACGAGTACTCGTGGTGCCCAGCGTTTGGTGGATTTCGTCAAAGCCGAAAAACTGCAAGTGGAATGGGTATTGGAAACCCATGCTCACGCCGATCACTTGTCTGCAGCCCCATTTGTGAAAGAACAGGTTGGGGGGCATATTGGTATTGGTGAACACATTAAAGAGGTGCAGAAAATCTTTAAAGATGTGTTTAACCTCGAAAAAGAATTCCTACCCAATGGTCATCAGTTTGATCACCTTTTCAAAGACGGCGAAACCTTTCACGTTGGGTCAATGACCTTCCGTGTGATGCATACGCCAGGTCATACGCCAGCTGATCTGTGTTACATCGTTGATGAAGAGAAAGTTTTCGTCGGTGACACGTTGTTTATGCCTGATGTTGGTACGGCGCGTTGTGATTTCCCTGGCGGTAGCGCAAGCACGCTGTATCAATCGATTCAGAAAATTTTGGCGCTACCTGAAACAACGGAAATTTATATCTGCCATGATTATCCGACAGAAGGGCGCGAGCACGAATTTAAGACAACCGTGGCGCAACAACGCCAGCACAGCAAGCACGTTCACGATGGTGTGACCGAAGCGGAGTTTGTGAAGATGCGAGAAGAGCGCGACGCGACCTTAGCAATGCCGCGGCTGATTTTACCCTCAATTCAGGTTAATATTCGGGCGGGACATATGCCGCCAGCAGACGCCGACGGCAAAGTGTATTTAAAATTGCCGATTGACCAACTCTAAGCAAGCGTCAATCTCCACCGCAAAGGTGAGCTGTGACTCATATTAAACCGGCATTGTTTTGGCTTGTCGGCCTTCTAACGTTGACGCCTTGGGTCAGTGCGCCGATTGCCTTAATTTTCGGCGCGCTGATGGCCCACTTCAATGCCATTCCGCAACATGTTCAACCCAGTATCTTGGTGAAAAAGCTACTCGCAATTGCGATTGTGGCATTGGGCTTTGGCGTGCATCTTAATGTGGCTTGGCAGGTGACCAGTGATTATTTTGCACTGATGGTCACGAGTATTGTGGTGACCTTATTACTCGCGTTAGGTCTCGGTCGACTATTTAAAATGGACACCACGACGAGCCACCTGCTGGGCTCAGGCACGGCCATTTGTGGTGGTAGTGCGATTGCGGCAGTCGCTCCCGCTATTCATGCCAGAAACGATCAAATGGCACTGGCGCTGGCTAGTGTATTTACCCTCAATGCTGTTGCCTTGTTAGTTTTCCCGCTCATTGGAACCGCTCTGCGGCTTGATGAACAAACCTTTGGTGTGTGGGCGGCCATTGCTATTCACGATACCAGCTCAGTTGTTGGGGCGGCACAAGCCTATGGTGACGAAGCACTACAAGTTGCGACAACCTTAAAGCTCGCTCGTGCATTATGGATCATTCCGCTAGCGCTTATTTCGGCGCTTGTCTATCAGCGCATGACGAAAACTGAAGGTCAGCGCAAAATTAGCGTTCCGTGGTTCATTCCAGGCTACATTGCTGCCATGCTATTTGCGTCATTGCTTCCGCAGCTTGATACCTTTTACACGGCTACCTTTGGCATAGGTAAACAGCTACTCGTTTTCTGTTTGTATTTAGTTGGGGCGAGCATTACCGTCGAACGGCTCAAAGTAGCAGGATGGCGTCCGCTGCTATTGGCCTTTGTGTTATGGTTAGTGATTGCCACGCTTTCGTTAGCGTGGCTTACAGTACTGACTGGCTGAGTACAAAAATAGCCATCAAAATCAGGAATACGGCGAATGCTTTTTGTAATTTCTGTCGCGGTAAACGTGCGCCAATCCAAGCGCCGGCGTAACTTCCGACAATGCCAGCAACGGAGATGATGGCAATAATGGTCCAATCAAATTCATAGCCTTGCGCACTTAAGGCGGAGTAGTATTTGGCAAAACCAACAAAGGATTTCAGCGCAATAATCATCAAGCTGGTACCAATGGCGAGAATCATTGGTACGCCACCCAATAGCACCAGCGCTGGAACAATCAAAAAGCCGCCGCCAACACCAACGAACCCAGTGATTGCACCCACCACAAGGCCATCAATAATAACGCGGACAACTTTGACATCTTTTGGCGTATCGGTATTACTGCGACCGCACCACATCATTACCGAGGCAATCGCCATCAGCACAACGAATACTAAAAGCTGAATTCGGCTATCAACAGACGCACCGCCCCACGCACCAGCGTAGGCACCAACCATGCCTGGTATGCCGAATAACCAGACGTGTGGCCACGAAACGATTTTCTTGCGCGCACTGAGTAAGCCGCTAAATAGGCTAATGAATGCAACAATCAGTAAAGAAGAAGCAATGGCGAGATTGGCAGGCATGTTGACCAAATAGAGCAACACAGGCACAGTCAGAATGGAGCCGCCCGAGCCGAAAATACCCAAGCTCAAGCCAATCAAAATTGCGCCAATTATCGCTTGAATCATGCCTGATGCTCCTTATTCATTGTAATCGGGTTAAACGATTACGGATATCGGTGGTCAATACTTGCAGGGACTCATCTTAACAACTATTTTAGGTAAACACGAAATAAAGATGTTCAGTCAATCTTTAACTTAATAAGAGGATGTAGCAATGGGTTTACGTATTGGCGATATCGCACCTAACTTTAAAATTGAAACCACTAAAGGTGAAATTGATTTTCATGAGTGGTCAAAAGGCTCTTGGGTATTCTTTTTCAGTCACCCAGCGGATTACACCCCAGTGTGTACCACTGAAATGGGTCGTACTTCACAATTAGCTGGTGAGTTCGAGAAACGTGGCGTGAAGCCTTTGGGCCTTTCTACAGATACAGTTGAAGAGCACTTAGGTTGGATCAACGATGTGAATGAAACGCAAAACACCAACCTGCAATTTCCAATTGTCGCCGACAAAGACAAGAAGGTAGCAGCGTTGTATGAAATGATTCACCCAGGCGAAAGCGAGACTGCTGCGGTGCGTTCAGTGTTCATCATTGACCCGAACCACAAGATTCGCTTAACCATGACTTATCCAATGAGCGTTGGTCGTAACTTCACCGAAATCTTGCGGGTTATTGACGCACTGCAAACCGGCGACCAGTTCGGTGTTGCTTGCCCAGCCGATTGGCAAGTGGGTGGCGATGTGATCATCCCACCAAGCGTGTCGATGGAAGATGCGGAGAAAAAATTCCCGCAAGGTTTTAAAACTGTGAAGCCTTATTTGCGTTACACTAGCGTAAACAAATAACCTTCAACCGATGAATGATTGCGACTGCTTACTCAACAGATTTTGATACGTTATTACCCGCGCTTGAGGCATGGGTAACTGACGCTGAGCGAGAAGCGTCGCAAGCTTACCGACAAGAGTCACGCCAACAGCAATTTCTTGCTGGGCGTGGCTTATTACGTTGGCTTGTCTGCAGTACTTGGCATTGTGCTGCTGGCGCTGTGTCGATAACCCGTCAAGAAAATGGTGCGCCGTTACTATCCGTCGGCGGACTGAATTGGCAATGCTCAATTAGTCATACCAAAGGCGCTGTATTAGTCGCTGCAAGCCCTGAATACGTGGTTGGCGTAGACGTCGAGCGTATTAAACCGCGTAAGCGTTTGGCTGAACTTGTCGCCAATTACCAAGATGGTTTTTTTGCTGACTTATCTGCTGAACATTGGCAACAGTTTTTTGAACGTTGGACGCTTGCTGAGGCGGTGACAAAGGCCGAGCAGGGGCTTCTTTTACAAACGCTCAAACGACCAGTTGCGAACTATCAAACTGATGCAACACATGAGCATCACAATGACTTTATGCTGTGCTGTTACACGCCTAAATTTAACGAATCAGTCACTTTTCAACGCTTTCCCACTTAAGCCTTCAATGGTAATCTTGCTTTCATAATTTTTGACATTAATTGCCACTAACGAGAGCGCCATGACCCCAGAACAAGCAAAGCAATTGGTTGAAATGCAAATTGCATTTAACCAAGTCATCGATCCGTCTTATCCGGAAAATCCACAAGTAAAACGCGACGACGTGAAAGCAATTTTGGTCGAACTTGGCGAGTATTTTGAGCATACAGCTTACAAATGGTGGAAGAAGCAATCAGCCGATTGGGCGCAAGCCAATATGGAGCTTATCGATATTTTGCATTTCGCGATATCTGATGCGGTCGAAAATGCTTGTGCGCGTGGTTTGAATCATGAACAAGCGGCAGAAGAAGTCGCTGCGCTGGTTCTCCAGGGTGCTACCGGCGGGGCAACTATTGACGATGGAAAAGAAATCATCGTTGCGCTTGCGAACGATGGTGATGCGAACAAGGCGCTACAATGCGGAACCTCATTTTTCGCGACTTTATTTGCGGCGCTGATTGACGCTTATGGTGACGCGAACACCGTTTACCTAACTTATATTGGTAAAAATGCCCTGAATAATTTGCGTCAACAACGCGGTTATAAGCAGGGCACTTACATTAAAATGTGGCAAGGCCGTGAAGATAATGAAGTGATGATGGAGCTGTTAGAGGCGCATGAAGAAGCAATTATCAACGCTCCTCAACCGTTACAGCAAGCGCAGCAATTACTGCTGAGTCACTACGACGAGCAAGTCGCTTAAGGCGCCTTGATAAAGCGCAGCAACGTTTCGCCGTTGTTGCGCAATTGCAACGTGTTCCCATTATCACCCACTTCGAAACGGGTCACTTGCTCAAGAGCTTCAAATAGCTTTTGCTCGGCTGACATTTGTTCTGGCGAACACATCATTTTAGTGGCGGCTAACGGGTTAAAGCTGAGCCCCTCACCAGTTAATTGATAGTTACCTTGATAACGGTTGCAACCACTGTAACCAAATACTGAATTGTCACTCATAAACTGAATGGTCGGCGGCTTCTCAAGCGCACTCGCGTGTAATTGCCATGATGCGCCTGAAATGAGTCGCCGCGGTTCTCCCGCGCAGCCTCCCAAAGTTGTTTCACCACGGATTAACTGAGCGGTGTACGGATGCGGCATACCGGACATGGAATCGCGACAGATATTATCGGAAATTTCCAGTAATTCGTCTGAACGCAACTCAATTTTCCAGACATTTTGGGTTGTATCATCGCGTCGAGAAATTGCTATTTTGGGATAATCACGATCACCGGAAGGTTGGCGGAGTGATGCGCTATGGTCGTTGACATGTACTAGCCAAAATGGCTCATTGCCACGCGCACTAAATTGTTGCGGAAGTTGTGCTTTGTCGATGCATAGCGGATACGGTTGCCCAGCGATAGTTAACTGTGCTTGTGCGCCTTTGTTCCAAAACTCCAGCTCCTGCTTTTGATTAACGTAAAGCGCCCCGGATGCGCTCGTTTTTGCGCCGAGCGCAACTTGCTGGTCTCCGAACCGAAGTTCAACTTGTTGTTCGGAGTAGTTTGCTTCTACATCAAGCGCACCGCAACCGTACACAACAGTCGTCGACTGCGGTGCGCTATCACAACCGGTTAAAACAATAATGCTACCAAGCGCTGATAAAACATGGATCAAACGCATCTTAGAATCCTTCACTTAATTGACGCCCAGGTTACCTCTTGTGACCGTATTTCAAGTGAATGATTCCATTTTTAATAATCATCATTATCGTCTTTTTTGTCTTTGTTCTTCCGCTTATCATTTTCTTTCATGCGATCTTTCATCGCTTTAGCACGATCTTTTTCTGATTTCTCCATTTGCTTGTAGGCTTCGCGCTCTTCCTTGTGCATTTCGCGCATCATTTCCATTTCTTCTTTGTGCATGTCGCGCAGCGCTTTCTCTTCTTCCTTATGAATTTCGCGTAAGCGCTTGCTGTCTTCTTTCATCATTTCAGCTTGCGCCTTACGATCATGCTTCATCATCTCCATGTCTGCCTTGCGTTGTTCACGCATGGCTTCCATTTCTGCTAATCGCGCTTCGCGGTGTTGCTCATCCATCATTTTGGTTTGCTCGCGCGCCTGCTCAGAAGCTTGGCTTTGCTGTGCCATAACTGATGAAGAAAGTATTGCCATTACAATAAAAACTGAAAGTTTAACGTAGTTCATGATCAATTCTCCGTAATTTCAGGCCATCCAAATTGCTTCGTGAGTATAGTTCAACTTTTACATAACAAATTGGAGATTTACGCTTTCTTGATATGAGTCGGGTATTTTCTTTCCTTTGAGCGATCTATTGACTACTTTATTTAGTAATAACTTAAAAACATCGGAGGCTTTATGGTCAACGTCGGAACACCTGATCGGATTATTCGAATTATCATTGGAATCGCACTCATTGCGTGGAGCGTTTCTGCGGGAAATCTTTGGTGGATTCTTGGTGCCGTGGTTCTTGCCACTGGAATCTTCCGTTTCTGTGGTTTGTATAAAGTATTGGGTATTAACACCTGTTCAGTAAAATGAGTTGGTTCAAGGAGAATGCAGTTCCATGTTTAATATGGATTTCTCACAACGTGTTGTGATTCGAAGCGCTGAGCTTGATTGGGTCAAAAGTCCAGCCGGTGGTGTGTTGCGTAAGCCGCTTGAACGCGAAGAAGCAGAGCGCGGTCGCGCAACAAGCATTGTGAAGTACGAGCCTGGCGCTTCGTTTCAAACCCACGAACACCCGTTAGGCGAAGAAATTTTTGTGCTCGATGGCGTATTTTCAGATGAGCATGGTGATTACCCTGCTGGTACTTATATTCGTAACCCACCGGGCTCCTCGCATGCCCCATATAGCGAACAAGGTTGTACGTTGTTCGTCAAACTTCACCAATTTTCTGGTACTGATAAACAAGTGGTGCGTATTGATACCAACACTACGCCATGGCTTCCGGGTCAAGGACGGCTGCAGGTTATGCCGTTATATAGCCATGAAACTGAACATTGTGCGTTGGTCAAATGGCCTGCCGGAGAAGTGTTTAAACCGCATCGGCATTTCGGCGGTGAGGAAATTTTGGTGTTAAGTGGCGAGTTTATTGACGAGCACGGACGCTATCCAGCCGGAACATGGCTGCGCAGCCCGCACATGAGTACGCATACGCCGTTAGTTGAGCAAGAAACAATCATCTACGTAAAAACTGGTCACTTACCGTTGTCACCAACCTAAAATACGTGGCCAAATTTCGCGTTGATGTTGCGTGGTCTCAACCACGTAATGTTGATGCATGGCCGCGGTGGCACAAGCGTGGTTTGGCAACACACGCAATTGAGTGCCGATAGGGAAGTCTTGCACAGTGTAGTCATTGGGTAGGGCAATGACCCCATGCTCTTGGTTGACCTTGGTAACGCAAACATTTTCTAATGGTATGCCGTTTTTGTCGCAGACAAGGCCATAGCCAAAGTCCTTGTGTTGTGACGCGGTGCCACGGTCGCGTGACAGTGCCATCCAACCGGCATCGACTAAGACCCAATTCTTATCTGCGTTATGGCCAATAACAGTTGTCACAACCGACATGGCGATATCGTTAAGAGTGCAAACGCCAAGATTATACATCACCAGATCAAATGTGGTGTACACGCCAGCACGAACTTCGGTGATATTGCTTAGATCTTCGGCGAAATGTGCGGTTGGTGTCGAGCCAACGCTCAGAATTGGGCAATCCATACCGAGCTGACGAATTTGCGCCGCGGCTTGGCGGATTGCCGCACACTCTTGTTCTGCAGCATGCACAATTTCTGCGGTGGTTGTTGCGTCATAAGAGCCACCAGAATGTGACATAACACCGGTAACACGCATACCATTGTCGTGAAGTACTTGGGCTATATGACCAATTAGGGGGCTGTGCGGCGGTAGTCCGCCGCGATGGTCATCGCAATCAATTTCAATGAACACAGAAAACGAAACGCCATGTTTTCGACCGTAGTCGATGACCACTTGGGCTTGCGCTATGCTATCGAGCAAAATGTGTAATTGAACACCGCGCTCCAGAAGGGCTCGAACTCTGTCGAGTTTGTTCGCGCTGATGCCAACGGCATAAAGCAAGTTGGTATAACCCGCATCGGCAAACGCCTCTGCTTCAGCTAATGTCGATACTGTTGCCGGAGACGACAGTGTCGGCAAGATATAGCGTGCGGCATCTACAGAACGTAAGGTTTTGAGATGCGGCCGCAGATGACACCCAAGCGCCGAAATATGTTTTTGTAATCGCTCAACATTGGTCAAAAAACGCTGTTGGTCGATTAATAAAAAAGGCGTTTGTTCAGTTTCAAGCCACGGCACAACATCAGTCATGGATACAACCTATCTATCATCAAAAATGGTTACGAAGATAACTCCGACGTACAAGCTGGGCAGCGTTTTGCCGCTAGCGGAATACTTGTTGCACAAAACTCACAGGTTTTTGTGGTAACCGGCGCAGGCTCTTCTTTGGTGCGCATGCTGTTCATACCTTTAACCAGCCAAAATACTGCGAATGCAACAATGATAAAGCTGATGGTGTTGGTAATAAATAATCCGTAATTCACTGTCACCGCACCGGCGGCTTGTGCGTCAGCAAGGGCGACATAAGGGCCTGGATTTTCAACACCGGCACGCAATACAACAAACATATCGGTGAAATCGACACCACCAAGCAATAAGCCAATGGGTGGCATAATAATGTCGGCGACAAAGCTCTTTACAATTGTACTAAAGGCGCCGCCAATAATAATACCTACAGCCATATCAACAACATTACCTTTCATGGCAAATTTTTTGAATTCATTCAACATAATCGTCATCTCACTGTAATGAGCCGTAACCCATTGTTGCGGCTGTGTTATATGTTATAGACGATAATCATGAGAAAAGATATGTTCAAGCGAGGTTACACTTTGCGCTTGAACACGAGCTTTTTCTGGAAGCCATAACTGAGTAGAAAAACAGTAACTTCGGCGATAGGTTTTCCAATAAAGGGCGACAAACCAATGGCATAGAATGATTTGGTGAGTAGGTAATTAGCGAGCACTAGCACAATGGCGAGTGTCGTATATTTCGCCGCATCTCTAGCAAGCGAACTCCCTTTACCGAATACCCATTGTCTGTTGAGGGTGAAGTTAAAAATACCTGAAACAAATCGTGCAGATGCTATTGCTAATAAAATTTCACCAGTGAAGCCATACACCAGTGCGAATAAGCCGTAGTCTAAGCCGGCTGATGCCATGCCGACACCAGCAAACTTTAGAAATTTCTTATAGATAATCGCGGAGTCTTGCAGCGGTCGAAAGTGACTGCTGGCATTGCCGTGTTCATAAACGGTCGTGATTGCGACCGAGCGAAATGGAACGTCTTCCTGCTTCGCTAGAATCAACATATCAAGTTCAAACTCATAGCGATCGCTTGGCGTACGAACCAACGCATTTAACAATTGAATAGGAATGCCACGTAATCCGGTTTGGGTATCTGGAATATTGATGCGTAACCCAAGGCGAAAGGTATAACGAGCAAAAGTATTACCAAGCCATGAACGAAACGGAATACCTTGTCGTTTGAAATTGCGACTGCCAAGCCAAAGCTCTTCAGGATGCTGAGCAAATTCTTCAAGCACCCGAATGATATCCTTCGGTAAATGCTGGCCATCCGCATCGGCTGTTATTGCGCCGAGGCTGTTTGGTCTATTATCGAGTATCCACTGAAAACCAGTTTTCAGCGCTGCACCTTTGCCTCGATTTTCGTCATGCGTTATTACATGCAAATAGCTAACTTTTGGCAGTCGGGAAAACACCTCATCGGTTGCGCTACCGTCATTGATAATAACAATGCTGTCATAGTGTTGGCGTGATTGCTGCAGCGATTCAATTAACTGTAGCAATTCTCCATCTGGATTATATGCAGGAATAACTATGACTGGCTTTGGCACAAAGTCCTCGTCCTTCGGTTTGTGGTTCTAAAGATAATGACCACAAATCGAAGTGAGCGCAATATAAGAGATGTTAATCGATGGATTATTCAGCAGATTCGCTGAGATACTTATCAATCACATTGGTAATGCTTTTATCCATCGGCTCTATTTTGCTTGGAAAGCTTGTGACTTGTTTGCCATCTGCTGAAACGATGTATTTATGGAAGTTCCAACCTGGCGCCTGCTCAGTCGCTTGAGTCAATGCTTTAAAAATTGCATTAGCTTCGTCGCCTTTTACTGGCGTAGTCGCCATCATTGGGAAGGTGACGCCGAAATTAACGAAACAAACCGTTGCTGTTTCTTCCTCGTCATTGTGCTCTTGGCGAAATGAGTCTGACGGGAAGCCTAAAATGACGAAGTCTTCATCTTTGTAGGTTTGGTAAAGCTCTTCAAGCCCCTCAAACTGGCCTGTATAACCGCATTTGCTCGCCGTGTTGACCACCATCACGACGCGATTCTCAGTCAGTTCGCAGAGGTTGTGATTATCCTTCGAATGCAATGCTCGCATGCTATGGTCGAACGTCGCTAAACATCCTTTATCTGTCGCTACAAAGCTCTGCGCTGCTCGCTGAGCTGTGGCGACTTCTTGCTGCGTGCCACCCGCAACCGCAGAGAATAAAGTTACACCAGCAACACCCGCTGCAGCTATAAGCGCAACGCGCTTGCCTATTTTAGATTGAACCGGTTGCTTCATAATGAAAGCTCCACAACAAATTGATAATAGATGAACGTCAAAGCACGACGTTATTCAATGAATAGCGACTTTATGCCAAAAACGATCACTTCGTGACGCATCAACAACGATTTAGTTAGCGTCGCCATGAAGCTTCACAGTAATCTTCGTTGTAGTTAATTTCAAACTGACCATCGTAGGCCTGCTCTAAGGCATGACCGATTCGCTTCGGATGATGACTATCAGTAAATGTCAGTAAAGTTTCATCAACATCTGAACGCAAATCAATTAATCTGTTCATAGGGTGCTGTTTGGTTTCATCTTCGATGACATGCCGAATAAGCCCGAGAATTTCATCTCGGTGCTCCTGGAAAAAATCACCGGAAAGTTTCAAGCTGCCATTCGACTGGCCATTTTGTATGAGTTCGCAAGCAGGACAAATCACTTCGGCGGCGTCTGCTTTTGGCTGTTGAAGCCACTGCCAGCGAGAGTTTTGATAGACAACACCACACTGTGAACACACTGACGGACTTTTTAACTTATGTGGTGATAGTTTAGGTTGCCAGACACCGCGCTGACCAAGCGTTTTTTGCGGATCTTTAGGGAATTGAGAGCTCATGGTTGACCTCCTCGGGACAGCTCGTTTTTTAGGCTGTACCAGTAAGCCATCGAAGTATAGTTAGCGTTTAATCAACTGTCTAACCAACCTTCTAACCAAATATACGAAAAGAATGCGCGACGACAACAATGCGTTGAATCACATGATGTTTGCGATTGGGGAAATTAGCCGTTTGCGAAACTGTGTTAACTTGATAACAACATCTATAACAACGAAAAGGCATTGTTTATGAACAAACCTTCTGCATTAAATGCATTGGTTCTGGCGTTGGGGCTTGGCTCATTTTTATTGAGTTCAGCAGCTCATGCGAACCCTGTAAAAATTGATTATCAGCAACCAACTCAAGCCCTCATTGATATTGTTGATGCGGCACCGTCACCAGGCGGAAGCTTGAGCCCTAATGGTGACTTGTTGATGGTAATGAATTATCCGTCGCTCCCAACAATCGCTGATGTTGCCGCTGACGAATTAAAACTGGCTGGACGTCGCATTAACCCAGCTAACTATACGGTGAGCCAAGCGCGATACATTAGTTCGTTAACGTTCGTTGATGTAGCTTCAGGCGAGAATCTGCGTATTAAGGGTTTGCCGGAACAGCTGAAAATTATTGGCGCTAGCTGGGCACCGAACGGTGAGTATGTGGCGTTTGCACAAATGAATGCCGAAAATGTTGAACTCTGGCTTGTTGATGTTGAAAAGACGCGCGCCAAACGTTTAACGAAACAGTCTTTGAATGCCGTGTGGGGTCCGATGTTAGAGTGGCGTCATGACAGCGAAGGTTTATACACTTATACCGTAGCCGAAGGCTTGAAAAAGCCGGCACTGAGGACAGTACCGACTGGCCCTGTCATCACTGAAAGCATGGGGCGCACAGCACCAGGGCGCACGTATCAAGACTTACTACAAAACAAGCAAGATGAATTGCTGTTTGATTATTACTTTACCAGCCAGATTAGTTATGTTGGCGTGAATGGTCGCACGAAAGAAGTTGGTGAGCCGGCTATTTATCGCAGTGTAAGTACCTCGCCAAGCGATGAGTTTTTGCTGGTTGCGAATATTGAACGTCCATATTCTTATGCGGTGCCTTGGTATCGCTTCCCAGTCACAACAACGGTTTGGAATACCAGCGGCAAAACGGTTTACACCGTTGCTGAGCAACCGTTAGCAGATAACTTACCGATCGCTTTTGACGCCGTTGAACAAGGACGCCGCTCGATTAGCTGGCGCAACGACGCGGATGCTACTTTAGTTTGGGCTGAAGCCGCCGACCAAGGTGACCCAGCTGTTAAAACTGAAATTCGTGACCGTGTTTTCCAACAAGCTGCGCCGTTTAACGAAGCGCCACAAAAACTACTCGATTTAAGTAAGCGGTACTCGCGTTTGTTGGCTGCTGATGCTGACACCATGTTGGTGTGGGAACGTTGGTGGGCAGATCGCGATGAGAAGCTGTGGTTAGTCGATAGCACCGGCAAAACTGAGCCAAAACTTGTTTGGGAACGCTCGTGGGAAGATCGCTACAACGATCCAGGTCAGCCGTTCACCGTGCGACGCGATGGCCGTACGTTATTGTATGTTGATGGTGACAATGTATTGCTAAGAGGCACAGGCGCATCTGATGAAGGCGATCGTCCATTTGTGGACAGCTACAGCCTAGCAACTGGTAAGAGCAAGCGCTTGTGGCGCAGTGAAGCACCATACTTTGAGCAGCCGCGCGATATCATTGATGCCGAAGAGCTTACGTTCTTAATGCAACGTGAAGGTGTTGATGACCCAGCAGACTTCTTTGTTCGAGATTTAGATGATAACGAGCTTCGCGCTCTAACAGAAACGCCACACCCAATGCCGCACACAATAGGCATTACACGCGAGTTAATAACTTACGAGCGTGAAGATGGCTTGCCAATGTCGGCTGAGCTGTATTTACCAGCTGGTTATGACAAAGAGCGTGATGGCGCTCTACCAACAATGGTTTGGGCTTACCCGCGCGAATACAAGAGTTCTGCCGCAGCAGCGCAGGTTTCGGGTTCACCTTATGAATTCGTTCGTATCAGTTATTGGGGGCCGCAATACCTTGCTACCCAAGGCTATGCCGTGCTTGATAGCGCCACCATGCCAATTGTCGGTGAGGGCGATAAGCAACCGAATGATACCTTCATTGAGCAGCTAGTGATGAACGGAAAGGCGGCGATTAAAGCGGGTGTTGATCTGGGCGTCACTGATCCTGAACGTGTTGCGCTTGGCGGGCACTCTTATGGTGCCTTTATGACTGCGAATATGCTGGCGCATAGTGATTTGTTCACAACAGGTATTGCTCGAAGTGGTGCGTATAACCGAAGCTTGACGCCATTTGGCTTCCAGCGTGAAGAACGTACTGTGTGGGATGACTCTGATTTGTACATTCGCATGTCACCGTTTTTCCATGCGCATAAAATCAACGAACCACTATTGATGATTCATGGGTCAAACGATAACAACTCGGGCACCTTCCCAATGCAGTCTGAGCGTTTATATCAAGCTATTAAAGGCTTAGGTGGTAGTTCGCGTTTGGTGATGTTACCGCATGAGTCGCATGGATATCGTGCGCGCGAGTCAATTCTGCATATGCTGTGGGAACAAACTCGCTGGCTCGACACCTACTTAAAAGAAGAAAAATAAAATTTAATCTTCGGTAATTTAAAAACCCCAATAATTGCAACGTTATAGGGGTTTTTTGATGAATTATTTTCCCGCCTGTTTTGCTTTGATGTGCTGGGCAAGATAGAACGCCAGAATGCCAATCAGTAACCCCCAGAACGAGCTATTAATTCCGAAAAAATGTGTCCCGGATGCGGTGGTTAAGAAAGCCAAAACAGGCGGCAGTTGATTATTTGCGTCACTGAAAGCTTTGAACATGTTCGTGCTTAACACCGGGAGTAACGCTAGGCCGGCGATGGTGGCAGTGACGGCAGCAGGCAACATCAGAAACAGCCCAACAATCGCTGAACTTGCTAAGCCAGCCAGGAGGTAAAAAATACCGCCGGCCACGGCTGCTTTGTAACGTTGAGAGCTATCCGGGTCAACCTCGGGTGACTGGCAAATAGCAGCGGTAATTGCTGCGAGATTAATTGCAAAAGCGCCCAACGGAGCGAGAATTAAACCAGCTAAACCGGTGGATGTAAGAAGTGGCGACATGGGCGGCGTATAACCGTTGTTGCGCAGCATCATAATTCCCGGAAGGTTCTGCGATACCATCGTCACGACAAATAATGGTATACCAACCCCAATCATTAATGCCAAATCAAACTCGGGCCAAACCCAAACCCATGCCGGCATCGAAAATGACAGCTGGGAAAAATCGAGATCTTGCATGAAGGCAGGTAACCCTACAGCGAGCAAGAGCACCCAGAAGAATACAAACCGAGGCGTGAAATAACGCAGCACAAAGAATGCAATCACAAGCGAACCGGCGATAATCGGCTGCTCATAAACTGCCGGCATGACTGCCAATACAAACTTCAACAAAATACCGGCGAGAATCGCCGCAGCTACCGATACCGGAATGTATTTAATCAGGCGATCTGAAATGCCGCTTAAGCCAAACAAGGCAATAAGCGCAGATGAGAAAATAAAAATACCAACCGCTTGCGAGAGCGATACACCTTGAAGTGCCACGATGAGTAGAGCGATTCCTGGCGTCGACCACGCTGTAAAAATTGGCGCCTTATAACGTAAGGACAAGACAATACTGGTGATACCCATAGCGAGGCCGAGTGCAAGTAGCCACGAACTTTGCACATCTGGTGAGCCATTAAGCGTTTTCACCGCTTCAAGTATCAAGACCACAGCACTGCTATAACCAACAAATACTGCTGTAGCGCCGGCAGAGATGTGTGATAGAGAGAGTTTCATCTGACTGCTTCCATTAAAACAAATGTTTTAAATCATATGTTTAATATAAATTCAATATAAAGTTAATAGGGTGATATAAATTATTCGATATTAGATATATCAAATGATATTTGCCTAAATTTAACAATGTTAATATAACTTCTCTCCTGAAGTTCTTCTGGAGCTCTGAATGAATAGAGATGCTGCTATATAAGAGCGGTTTTATCGGCGATCTAATTCATGTCTGATGCAAATATAACACTATCTAAGAAAGGTAAAACCATGAAATCAGCTATGAAAAGGCTATCAATCATCGCCGTGGCAGCAATAAGCATGCAGGCCGCTCAAGCAAATACCAATGTTTACACCAGTGACTCTTCAGTTACCGCTTGGGATCCTATATTCCCATCAGCTGCTATTGTTGATTGGCCAACTCAAGCGTGTTCAGTGAATCCTGCTGTCAATCTTTCAGCTAATTGGCAGAATCCACATGCCAGTTTTTCGTTTGGAACCAATGCCCACCCATGGCAGCCAGGTTCGGGCTTAAACGCATCTTGGATTAACGCCTGGAGCGACTTGAACTCTCGCGGACCTCAAGGTCATAGCTGGACACGCTACACGACGGAAGTCACCGGAAACGGTCAGTTTTTGCTGAACTTGTTGGCAGATAACTGCTCGTGGATTTACGTGGATGGAACGTTAGTAGGTTTCCAAGCAGCGACTTCGGTGCCATCTAAATATCCAGTCAACTTGGACGGCACGCACACACTCGATTTTCTTATTTTTGATGGTGGCGGTTTAGCGGGTGGTATGTTCCAGCTAGAAACAAACACAACCGTGGTATTTGCCGATACTGATGATGATGGTTTAACCGATGCTGAAGAAGTTCTCACGGAGACCGATCCATTAAATCCTGATAGCGATGGCGATGGTTTTAATGATGGTGAGGAAGTTACAGCAGGTACTAATCCAAATGACGGGAATGATTTCCCAGTCGTTGACGCTGACGGCGACGGCATCTTTGATACCGATGACAGCTGTCCAGCAACAGCTGATGGCGCAACAGTTGATCAATTTGGGTGTTCTGGAACCCAGAATGTCGCCAATCTTTGCGCATGTGATTCTGACTGGAAAAATCACGGTCAATACGTAAGCTGTGTGGCTCACGCTAAAAATGACCAAGTGAATATTGGGTTACTGACGCAGGATGAAGGTACGGAACTTATAAAAGCGGCGGCTAAAAGTTCTTGTGGTAAAAAAGCTAAGAAGTAATTCACATTTGCTGTGAGTTTAAATTTTTTCATCCGCAACACGCTCTCGTGTTGCGGATTTTTTTATGTGCTTTGCCACCGATCAACTAAATTAATAGCGACATAACCTTTGCTATTCGTATCGGGTGGCGCTCATGAAACTTCCATTTAAAAATCGTCGAGAAGCTGGGGAGCAACTAGCTAGCGAATTAACATCGATGATCGGTCTCACCAATGTTCTTGTCTTGGCACTGCCGCGTGGCGGTGTTCCTGTAGCCGAGCCGATTGCGCAATGTCTCGGCGCACCACTTTCCGTTTTGCTTGTTCGAAAATTGGGTGTTCCTGGTCAACCCGAAGTGGCAATGGGCGCAATTTCGGAAAACGGTGTGCGTGTTCTTAACAAAGATATCGTTGACACGTTTGCAATAGACGCCCGTGAAATTGCGCGTATTGAGCAACGTGAGCGCCAGGAACTAGAGCGACGTCAGCAACTATATCGCTCGGGAAATCCACTCCCCGAGGTTACTGGTAAAACGGTCATTTTAGTTGATGATGGGCTGGCGACAGGAGCAACGATGAAGGCAGCGGTTGAAGTTCTCAAACGAGAGAAAGTCGGCACTATCGTGGTAGCAGTTCCCGTTGCCGCCCGCGAAACCGCACTAGAAATACGAAGTGCAATTGATCAGTTGATTTGTTTAGCGCAGCCGCATCCGTTGGAGGCTATCGGCTATTGGTATCTCGACTTTGCACAAGTCAATGACGAAGAGGTTTTAGATATTATGCTTCGCCATTCATCTAAATTCGGAAGCGTGACGTAAAAAGTATCAAGTAAACCTTAGATTGAAAGACTGCTAATTAAATGACACGTATGAAATTTCCTGAAGCTGAGTTATCTCGTATTATTGAAATGGCATGGGAAGATCGCACGCCGTTTGAAGCGATTTCTGCGCTATACGGGCTTAGTGAGGCTCAAGTTATTGCGCTTATGCGGCGTGAATTAAAACCGACTTCGTTTCGCCTTTGGCGTCAACGAGTGAATGGTCGAGTCACGAAGCATCTGCAACGTCGCGATCCAAAAGTTTCACGTGCGTACTGTCCAACGCAATACAAGCGCTAACTTTATTTGCTGAAACCGCAAACTTCCTTTGTGTTTTTCCTTCAAACCACGTAGATTACGCGCCTATTTTTTGTTCGGGTGTTAAAACGTGATTTCTGCTGCAAATATCACCATGCAATTTGGTGCAAAACCTCTTTTTGAAAACATTTCTGTTAAGTTCGGCGAAGGTAATCGCTATGGTTTGATTGGCGCAAACGGCTGCGGCAAGTCAACCTTCATGCGTATTCTAAGTGGCGAGCAAGAGCCATCAGCCGGAAACGTTTCTATTGAACCAAATATGCGCGTGGGTAAATTGCGCCAAGATCAGTTTGCCTATGAGCAATACAGTGTCATTGATACGGTGATTATGGGTCATGAAGAATTATGGCAAGTAAAAGCCGAACGCGATCGCATTTATGGCATGGCAGAAATGAGTGAAGAAGATGGCATGCGAGTGGCTGATCTTGAAGTTGCCTTTGCTGAAATGGATGGTTACACCGCAGAATCGCGCGCCGGTGAGCTGCTGTTAGGCGTTGGCATTCCGCTGGAGTCTCATTTTGGCTTAATGAGCGAGATTGCACCGGGCTTAAAGCTACGTGTGTTATTGGCGCAGGTATTGTTCTCTGATCCAGACATCATGTTGCTTGATGAACCGACGAACAACTTGGATATCAACACCATTCGTTGGCTTGAAAACATTTTGAACGACCGTCAAGCCACCATGATCATTATTTCGCATGACCGTCACTTCTTAAACAGCGTGTGTACGCATATGGCGGATATTGATTATGGTGAACTGCGCGTTTATCCGGGCAACTATGATCAATATATGTTTGCTGCCACACAGGCTCGTGAGCAATTACTCAATGACAATGCGAAAAAGAAAGAGAAGATTGCCGAATTACAGCAATTTGTGAGTCGCTTCTCGGCAAACGCCTCGAAGGCAAAGCAAGCCACGTCACGTGCAAAGCAAATTGAGAAAATTCAGCTTGCCGAGGTGAAAGCGTCAAGCCGTGTTAGCCCATTTATTCGCTTCGAACAAGAGAAGAAGCTCTATCGATTAGCGCTTGAAATGGAAGGCGTCAGCAAATCATTCGACGAACTACAGGTGCTTCGTAATTTGAGCGCCATGATTGAAGTCGGCGAAAAAGTCGCAATACTCGGTGCCAATGGTATCGGCAAAACCACGTTGCTCAAGTGCTTGGTTGGGCAACATCAAGCTGATAGCGGCATGATTAAGTGGTCTGAAAACGCCAATATTGGTTATTACGCGCAGGACCATGCCGATTGGTTTAAAGAAAAAATCACTGTATTTGACTGGATGAGTCAGTGGAAGCAACCGCACCATGATGAACAAGCGGTGCGTGGCGTATTGGGGCGCATGCTGTTCTCTCAGGATGACATTAAAAAGCCCGTCACGATTTTATCGGGTGGCGAAAAGGGCCGCATGATTTTCGGAAAGCTGATTATGCAGCGTCCGAATATTTTGATCATGGATGAGCCGACTAACCACTTAGATATGGAATCGATCGAAGCATTGAACCTTGCTCTCGAGCATTACGACGGTACGTTACTGTTCGTGAGTCACGACCGTGAATTTGTGTCATCGCTTGCCACGCGCATCATCGAGCTTACCGAGAACGGTATGCGAGATTTCTCCGGCACTTATGACGACTATTTGCGCCAGCTAGCTGTTGATTAAAAAGTTGCAGCGCATTAACGTTAATAAATTCTGAAGTTATGAAGGCAGAACAATGAAAAAATTAACGAGCGTTGCAGTTTTTCTCTCTTTGGGGTTGATTGGACAAGTACAAGCCAGTACCGAGAGTTCGCATGAATTAACACTCACAGAAGCCGATAAATTGGTCACGTTGCCGCTACACTGTGTTGAAACACCGTATCCTTACAAAACAGGGATTGTGCTCGGTAGCGCGGAAGATTTAAAAGAACCTTCACAACATCACCCAATATTTTATGGGTGTTTCGATTGGCACAGCGCCGCGCACGGTTATTGGTCGTTGGTAACTTTGCTTCGCCAGTTTCCAGACATGGCGCATGCCGAGCAAGCTCGCGAAGTATTAAAGCGCAATATCACCAACGAGAATGGCCTGCGCGAAGCGGAATTTTTCAGCAAAGACATCAATAAAGCTTTTGAACGCACGTATGGTTGGGCCTGGTTACTTAAGTTGGCCGATGAACTCAAAGCTTGGGATGACCCGATGGCGGCGGAACTCTCTGCTAACTTGCAGCCACTTGTTGATGTGATTGTGCAACGCTACATGGAATTTTTGCCACAATTGCTTTACCCAGTTCGTGTCGGTGAACACACGAATACTGCATTTGGCCTGAGTTTCGCCTATGACTATGCGGTGAATCATGAGTTAACAGAACTTGAGCAACTTATTGAAACACGAGCAAAAGCTTATTTTCTTACCGATAAAAATTGCCCGATTAGTTGGGAACCAAGTGGGTATGATTTCATTTCGCCATGCTTAGAAGAAATTGGCTTGATGCAGCGCGTTTTACCAAAGAACGAGTTCTTGCCTTGGTTATCTGATTTTATGCCGCAGCTCGCCGATAAAAATTATCAGCTTGAGGTAGGTAAAGTTAGTGACCGTAGTGACGGCAAACTGGTTCATCTTGATGGCCTAAACTTCAGCCGCGCTTGGAATCTATACGCACTAGCGAATGCCTTTCCACAGTACGAACACCTTCGTAACGTAGCGGATAAACACATCGCTTATTCATATCCAAACTTAATTGGCGATAGTTACGAAGGCGGGCACTGGCTGGGTAGTTTTGCTATTCAGGCACTGAACCAATCGAAAGATTAACAAGCGTTTATAATTGGTGGCTATAGCGAAACAATCTAACTTAGAAAGATTCGTTCGTTCATAAATTAAACGCAACAACATATATTGAGCGCCAAGACCTGATAGGAGGCGCTCATGAACGCTGCAACATTACCGATTATCTCTTTAACATCACTTGATTCTGATGAAGGCTTGGCGCAATTGCGCCGAGCTGCCAGTGAGGTCGGATTTTTCTACCTTATCGATCACGGTTTAAGCGATGATGCGCAACAAGAATACTTGGCGTTAAGCCGGGCATTCTTTCAGCTTCCAGCCGAGGAAAAACAACGCGTTGATATGATTCATTCGCCGCATTTCCGTGGTTATAACGCCATGGGGAATGAAATGACAGCCGGTCGGCTTGATGCGCGCGAGCAATTCGACTGGATGAATGAAGAGCTGGCGCTTTCAGCTGAGCAGCTTAATCACCCTTGGCAAAAGCTGATTGGCCCGAATCTATGGCCGAGTGCCATGCCAATTCTCAAGCCAGCACTCACCACACTACAAAATAAGCTAAGTGACATCACGGTTAACTTATTACAGAGGCTCTGTGAATCATTGGGTGTTGACGGTCACGCACTTGACCATACGATTGGTACGCAGCCATATACTCACGCCAAATTGATTCGCTACCCGGCGCAAGCGTCGCCACAACAAGGTGTTGGTGCGCATAAAGACCCAGGCTACCTGACCTTGGTCATGCAAGACGCACAAAGCGGGCTCAAAGTTGAACGTGGCGACGCGTGGGTGGGTGTGCCGCCAATTGCGGGCGCATTGGTGGTGAATATTGGTGAGTTATTGGAACTTGCTTCGAACGGCTATCTAAAGGCAACGAATCATAAAGTTGAAAGCCCAATTCAGAGCGCAGAACGTTACTCCATTGCGTTCTTTATGGCTGCGCAATTATCCGCGACAGTTCCGGTGCTATCATTGCCGCCAGAATTAAAATCGCGTGCATTAGGTCCATCGGTTGATCCGAGCAACCCACTGATGACTGATGTTGGCAATAACGTACTGAAAGGGCGCTTACGCTCGCATCCTCACGTAACACGTAAGCATTATTGCGATGAACCGTTAAGGCATTTATTAGCGAAAAGCTTTGCACACATGCCTACCGCTGACATTTGTGATGAGTGTCGGCTTTAAATTACTGACACGACTATCGGTCTCTCTGATTGGAACAGTGCATTTTAATTTTCTTCAATAAAAGACTAGGAACTTAACTACTATTGGTAGACTCTATTAAAACAATAACCGAATAGAGGAAGCTGCTATGAAATGTCCAGTATGTAAAGAAGAAAACTTGGTTATGGCTGAGCGTCAAGGCATTGAAATTGATTATTGTCCAAGTTGTCGAGGAGTCTGGTTGGATCGTGGTGAGTTAGACAAAATTATTGAACGCTCTGCACCGCAAGAAGCTCCAGTACATCGATCGGCGCCCCCGCAGCAGCAAACCGGGCATTACGAGCGCGGTTATGACAAAGGTTACAGTCACAAAAAATATAAGAAAAAGAGTTTGCTAGGCGAAATCTTTGACTTTTAGTTTGAGATAATAAGTTTGAGTCGGACCTAGAGCCTCAAGAACGTCAATTCGCATAAGGAAATCAAAATGAAAGCAATGGTACTCGCACTGACTTCGTTAAGCCTGCTATCAGGCTGTGTGGTCTACGCAAATGTGTCAGATGATGGTGGTTTTTGGAGCGATAGTGAGCTTCAACATGAAACACGGAATCTGTCGTTAGATATGACTGATATTGAAGAAATGAAGGCTGATACTGGTGCCGGAAGTTTAGAAATTATCGGTGAAGCGGGTCGTACCCGAATTGATGTGGTTGCAGAGGTTTATTATCGCGACGCTGAAGACATTCAGTTGTCGCTAGAGAAAACCGGCGGTAACGCGGTTTTAACTGCCGACTTTGCGAGCAATTCCTACCGGGGTGACAACCCGTATATTAATTTGACAGTACGCGTACCAGCTGAGCTGAGTATTGAATTGAATGATGGGTCTGGCTCAATTGCACTGCGTGACGTGATGGGTGATCTCACTATCGAAGATGGTTCGGGTAGCATCACGATCGAACATGGCGGTAATGTCGACATCGATGACGGTTCAGGCTCAATCACGGTGCGTCATCTTCGTGGCGATTTAACGATTGAAGACGGCTCAGGTTCAATTGATATTGAGCGGGTGAGTGGCAAGGTTACGATCGACGATGGTTCTGGCGGCATCGATGTGCGCCATGTCGGTGATTTAAAGATCATTGAAAGTGGCTCTGGTAGCCTGAGTATTGACGGTGTTGGTAATTCATCGAAAATGTAAGTAGAGCGCAGGCGATAGCGTGTTTAAACCCAAGGTTGTGATTCCTCAGCAATTCATCCACGAGCATCCTATTGCTCATGGCGAAGAATTTGGTGTGCTGTGTTGGAATACTCAGAAACTTACCGAAAAACCCGAGTTTCAGCGCGCTTTAGCATGTGTTTTAGCCGACTTTCCTTGTTTATTCTTATTGCTGCAAGAGGCGAAGCTGAGTGCGAAAAATAATTGGCTCCTCCCTGATTGGTCTTATGCGGTTGCTCCGAATATGCAAACACGCCGGTCGACTTATGGCGTACTTACCGCCAGTCAGTATGCTTTTACCGAAGCTCAAGCTCGATTGAGCAGAAAGCGCGAAGGCATGTTCGCGACACATAAAAGTTATATGTTGTCGTATCACACGCTTGCAGAGGGCGGTTCATTGTTAGTGGCCAATGTTCACGCGATCAACTTTGTTCGCGCACATCAATTTTCACAAGAAATAGAACTCATAAAAGAAGAGATTCTGGGCCACAAAGGACCCCTTATTGTGGCTGGTGATTTTAATGTGTGGAGCCGTCAACGGCGATTGCGCTTACTGCAATTTTGTCGCAGCATTGGTCTTCGGCGGGCGATTATGGTTGATCCACATCATATCAAGACCTATCGCCAACACCCGTTGGATTTTATCTTCTACCGCGACCTTTCACTTCAGGAAGCAACAGCAATTGATACAAGCACGGTGTCTGACCACAACCCTCTCTATGCGCGATTTAAGTTATAGCGGTTTTCGGTTCAAGTTATGACAAAAAATGCAGCCCAATAATTTTATTGGGCTGCAAAAGTTCCGATTAAAACGAGCCGATTAATGAAACCATGGCATTAAGCGGTGCTCCCACTGTTACTTGATGCGTCGAATGCGCATTCGGGAAGTAGAGTTCATCAGTTAGGTTCTCAATGTTCAATTGTACCCGCATATCATCAGAAATTTGATAATAAGCCGAGGCATCGATACGTGTATAGCTTGGCATAACCGCGTTATTGCCGTTATCGATAAAGCTGTCATCCTGATACGTGGCACCTAAACCCATACCAAACTTGTCGGTAAACTGGTAAGTATTCCAAACTGCGAAAGTCTGCTCAGGTAATTCACGTGGTGTGCGACCGGTTGGGCCAGAGCGATCCACAATTTCCCCATCGAGATTGCTGTAGTTTGCAGTGAGATACCAAGCATCAGTGACTTGACCTTTAAACTGCAATTCAAAACCATTAATCTCAGAGTCAATGATGTCTAACGTAGACGGGTCATTATCGGCCACCTGAGGCGAGCTTTGTTCATTCTCAAAAATTGCTGCGGTGAAGCTCATACCTGGTACAAAGTCCCATTTAACCCCGATTTCACGATTGCTGTAAGTATCTGGGTCAAGCTTGTCATTATTGCCGTTAATGTCGGTATATTGCTCACCACTTCGTGGTAAGAACGAACGGCTATAACTTGCGTACAGTGAGACATTTTCCATTGGTTTATAAATAACACCAGCACGTGGCGAAACTTCATTATCGGTGCGGCTACGGGTTTCTAAAACAGCTGGGTCTGCGTTAAATACTTCAATATCAAACTGATCAAAGCGTGCGCCAAGTACCACATCGAAGTGGTCAGATAACGCAATTTCATCTTGGACGTAAACCGATAGCACGTCTAGCTTCACGCGCGTGTCATCGTTCAAGTCGCTGAAACTTACCGTGAAGTTCTCGCCGTCAGCATTGACACCGGCGAGGCCGTTGATGCTAATTGGACGTTGAATATCAAAGAGTTCGCGGTCAGAGCCAGTGGTGCTGAAAACCGGATTGTAACGGTTTTGATCGGAGTGCGTTGAAATCAACTCTGAACCAACAATGAGTGTATGACCAATGCTACCGGTTTCAAATTCGCCAACAATATTGCCAGAAAGAATCAAGTTATCGCGAGATGTACTGTCGATGTAGCCGTCAAGCTCTACAATGTTGTTGGTTGCATCGTAGTCGCTGGCATAAAAATTTGAGTACACTTTTTCATAATCGCCGTAGAAAGCGCTGAAGTTGCCTTTCACAGCATCGCTAAATTTATGCTCGACAGCTGCTCGGAAGATGTGAGCTTCAAGGTCGGTGTAGTTATGTTGCGGGTCACCGAACACAATCTCTTCAAATGCTTCAACAGGACGGCCATCGGCACCGGTAGGAACACCGCGGTCGATGAAACGCTCATGATTGGCATATTCATAGGAAACATTAAGCGTGGTGTCGTCGGATAATTCAAACTGTGCAGTTGGGTTGAATCCGTAGCGGTCGCCATCAAAAAAGTCGCGATGATTCTCAACGCGCTCGTACATGGCGTTAATTCTTAGCGCCGAGCTGTCGCTCATGGTGACGTTCGTGTCGATAGCAGCGTTTAAGCCACCGAATGAGTTTGCAGATGTTGTGTAATCGGTGAATTCACCGCCAATGTCGGCTTTCTTTGAAACCCGATTTAAAATACCGCCGGTACCACCACGACCAAATAACAACGCGTTCGGGCCGCGCAAAATTTCCACTTGTTCAATGTTGTAAAGGGCACGGTAGTACTGCACATCATCACGGTTACCGTCTAGGTAAAAATCTGCTGTTGAGCGAACGCCACGGAAGACAACGGCGTCGCGATGACCTTCGCCTTGGGTGGTATTCACGCCCGGCGTGTAGTCAATAATTTCGCCGATACTGGTGATGCCGCGCTCGGAAATTTCCTCGGCAGTGATAATGGTGAGACTCTGTGGCACATCAATAATTGGTGTCGGCGTTTTCACCGAATTGGATTCACTTACCGATAAATGTTGGCCCCGGACCTCGATTCGCTCAAGTTCGTCACTGTTCTGCGCAGTTGCCGTGTGGCTCATTAAAATGGCCGCGGCGATAGTCGTAAGTCGGAATTTCACGTGTGGGATCTCCAGTTGATAGTCAGTAAATTTTCTTAAAATTTTTTCAGTAGCGCAGGCCGATAGGTCATGGCTTCTAGAACGGAAGCATGTTAATGCGAATCATTCCTAATTGCAATAACGGAAGTTTAAAATTGGCAGAATGCAGGTTTTTATATGATGTGGCTCCACCATAATGGCTTCTATCTAGCCGGATGCCGTGCCTATGTGCGTTTGGCATTGGATTTTTTACTTATAACTGCTCCGAATTTTCGGGGGGATTACAAATGGAATGAATGAAGCTTATAAAAGGCAGGTAAAGTTGCTACTCGATGTGTTGCCGGAAATCGCGAAAGAGGACTAATTGATCAGGTTTTATTCATAAAAATACATTTATGATGTCTACTTCATTTTTGTGTATTTATGTACTACACTTCATCTGTGCTTATTTATGAACCTAACTACATCGATGAGGTTTACTCATGATCATCCAGCGCCCAGCCGACTTGGCGGTACTCATTAAATCGCAGAGAAAAGCGCAAGGCTACACACAAAAAGAGCTGGCTAAGTTAACTGGGCTTTCGCAAAGAAGCGTGTCGTCCATTGAACGTACCGGAGAAATGCACACATCGACTTTGCTGAGAATTTTTGCAGCGCTCAGAATTCAGCTAAACGCAGATGCGGTGAAACAAAATACCTCAAGTAACAGCGAGGTTATTTGGTAATGGGCCGACGCAAACATGAGAACACACTCTATTGCCACATGAATGATCAGTTCGTTGGCACGCTGACATCGCGGCTGAATAATTTGAGCTTTCGATATTCAGATAGTTGGCTACAATCCAAGTTTGCACGGGCAATCTCCATATCCATGCCATTAACTGAACAGGAATATTCCGGCGAAGCGCTAAACGCTTATTTTGATAACCTATTGCCGGACAGTCCGGATGTTCGTAAAACGATTGTGGATAGGCTTGGGGCTAAAAGTACAAAACCTTTTGATTTGCTCGAAACGGTCGGCAAAGACTGTATTGGTGCATTAACCTTCGTTGCCAGTTCGGAGCCCCAGCCGGTTCCAGACGTTGAAATAATCCCGTTGAATGAAGAACAAATCGGCCAACTCGTAGCAGATTCGCGAACCGGCAAAACTCTCGGTATGCACTATGAAGATGCATTTCGTTTTTCACTTGCCGGCGCTCAAGAAAAAACGGCGCTGACTTTTTGGCAAGGCCAATGGGGTATCCCTGTAGGCCGAACACCAACCACGCACATATTGAAACCGCGGATCATAACTCGCCCAGGTGAACCTGATTTATCGAGCAGCGTTGAAAACGAATGGTTTTGTATGCGTGTTGTTCAGGCACTTGGATTGTCGGTAGCCCATACAAGAATTGACAGCTTCAACGGTGAAGATGTTTTGATTATTGAGCGCTTTGACAGAAAAGACATTGGGAACAAGATTTATCGACTACCGCAAGAAGATTTCTGCCAAGCGCTTGGTGTGGCAGGTAGTTCAAAATATGAGGAGCATGGTGGGCCAAGCGCTAAAGAGATCATGAATATTTTATCCACATCTACGGCTTCGGTTCGTGATCAGGATACGTTTATGTCAGCGCAGCTACTGTATTGGCTTTTCGCCGCTATAGACGGGCATGCAAAGAACTTCAGTTTGGCACTGACTCCCCATGGATACCGACTGACGCCGTTATATGACGTGTTATCAGCACATGGATTTGCACAAGTAGGCAATTTACATCCTAAGAAAATAAAAATGGCGATGGCCGTGAATAGTAAGAATCGACATTATCATTGGCATACAATTCTTCCTCGGCACTGGGGAGCTCACGCAAAGAGTGTTGGCTATGATCCAGATCGCATGGATTCGATAATTGTGAACATCACATCCAAGTTAGAAGCGTGTCTCGATATTGCATCAGAAGAAGCTGCCTCGATAAGTGTTCGCGCAGAGCAAAGCGCGGAAGCTATTCGCAAAGGTACATTGAAAGCGCTTGAACGTTTTAAGGTATGAGCTTTCTAGTAAATCAGTCGCGATTCAGTATTTTGAGCTTGAGGTCACAAATTTAGACCAACTGAGATAACTTCAAGTGGTTTGGTCCCATAGAATATTTAGTTGGTAAGTACTATTCTTCTACGAACCATTAAAAATGGCACACCCGACAGGAGTCGAACCTGTGACCTCTATCTCCGAAAGCAAATCACGGGTTCGGTAGTAAATCGATAAAGCTATATTGAGCAGGGGATTAAGCGGTGTTTTGGTTCTCAAGCTAAACATCCGTATGGAACTTAAACGCTAATAAAGCATTCCGCACCATTAATGGTTACGGGGTAACGCGTTATAAACGTGAGCCATATTATTTCAGGAAAATAAAAAAGGAATTTAAGGAGCCCTTGGCAATGCGTCATAAGTTAATTTTATTGGCAGGTTTGTCAGCATTGTACTTTATCGCTGGCTGTGCTGTACCAATAGTCTACTTAAACGATTATGAGCTTGAAGAAAGCAACTTTGAAAAGGTAAAAAACGCATTAGAAGAGAAGGGCTTTAAGGTAAATCGAGTGTCGTTAAAACCGCCTAGTAACATCCATGAATCTACAATCATAACCGGTTCGAAAGCGACCGTTGAACAGAACTATAATCAGATTATGCCGATTCTTGCAAGCTTAGGGTATTCAAACACGGATATTACATTCGTTGAGTCGGGAAATCACTGGTACCGTGGTGATAACATAGGTGTATACCTTTTTGATGATGGGGTTGGTGAAAAGCCCGAGAGGGAAATTATTGGTGAATACTCAAGCGATAATTGTGAATCGATGAAATCACTAATATTAAAAGCGGATGGCAATTTTAATGTTGCTTATACTTTTGGTGGTGAACTGTCCGGCGAATGGCAGATCATCTCGATGCCCTATGTGAATCTTTGGAATAAACGTACGGGTTTAAATTTTTACTATCAGATAGAGATAGAAGAGCAATCAGATTTCTCAGGTAAAGTAGATGTCATTACTTTAGTACCTCTTGATGATCAATCTCAGATTCGAGATTGTATATTTTACAAAGGTATTAGAAAGGGTAAAGCAATATGATTCTCTCCCACAGGAATCGAGCCCGTGACCTCTGCTATCGTGATAGAGCATTTGTCAGGCATGATTAAAATCTCAGTTTAGAGGTAGAAAAAATGCCATCTAAGAAATCGTTCAACTACCGCTGGGGATTAAGCTGATGTCATGAGTTTCATCAGGCGAGGATTCACAAATAGCTTTTCTTTACCTGAAGTTGTCTCTTCTAATATGCCAATTTCAACGAGCTGTTTAAGGTAAACAGAAGCGGTTTGACGCTTGGCGATATCGCGTTCCACTAAATTACTAATTCGACAATAAGGCTGCTCAAAAATCACTTGAACAAGCTCATAGCTGTATATTTTCGGTAATTGCTCGCGAATCCTGTTTGTAGTCTGCTCCATTAACGCTCGAATAGCGGCGATCTTCTCACAAGTCCAAAGCGACGTTTGCTCAACACCACGCAACATGAATACCAGCCAGTCTTCCCAGTTTTGTTTCTGAGTTACTTGATTCAGTAATCGGTAGTAATCTTGCTTGTGCGCAACAATGTAACGGCTAAGGTACAATATCGGCAGTGTTAAAAGCTTTTGCTCAATCAAATAGAGGACATTTAGGATTCTGCCAGTACGCCCATTGCCATCATAGAAGGGATGAATTGCTTCAAATTGATAGTGGCTCACCGCCATTTTTATCAGCGGATCGATAGTATCGGTGCCATGCAGAAACTGCTCCCAATTACTGAGTAAATCGCGAATGACCTGTTCGCCGACCGGTGGTGTATAAACCACTTCATTTGTTGTTTGATTACCAATAATGGTGCCAGGTAGCTTCCGTAATTCCATCGCCGTATTCTTCAATGTACTACACACTTCAATGGCTGTTGTCGTACATAGAGGTTTGCGCTCTAACTGCGTGAAGCCTTGATAGAGTGCTGTGCGATAACGAAGTGCTTCTTTGGTTGCTTGATCAGCACCGCTGTCTTGTTGTGCATATCGAAATAGTTGATCTGTTGTGGTGACGATATTTTCAATTCTAGAACTGTCTTTTGCCTCTAAAAGAGGAAGCAAATTGATGAGCATACTTTGATTAGGGAGTAACGCACCAGCTTGTTTCAACTCGGCAAGCGCAGCGCGAGCAGAGATGCATGCCTTCAATACGTCGCGCGTCTCGATTTGCTCTAATTTCGGCGGTAACATAGGCAAATCGTTATAGGGTTGGTCAGCTTGCCAAGTCATGTTTAAATTCCTTTGGAAATTCGACACATTATGATGTTGTTTGTAGTGTAGGTCGATTCCATCGACACGACAAGGTTATTTGTCGATTATTTATTGTTTTATCGACATGAAGGTTTGTTGGGTGATTTAAAGGATGTTTGGGTTGTATCCGACGTCACTGAGGTGGAGTTGGATTTTCTACTTATTACTGCTCCGATTTTTCGGGGGGATTACAAAATAGCCAATAAAATTGATCCACCCAGGAAAACAAATTAGCGTTAATGTGTGCTATTCGTGACGCTGACAGTGGTTCTTAGTAAATTATTATCGCTGTTAAATATGACGGAAGCAGAAGTATCTCGAATTAAAGGTATTGGCGTGCAAACTTTATATAATTGGCTAGATAAAACCAAATTACAGGGGAAAGGTCAGCCATCGCTTATCAGTGGCAATTGCTTGAACGTCAGTCAATGATGCTATTTCGGTGGTTCATGAGCGAGACGGAGATACCTACACCACCGAATACCAATGCAATACAAATCAAGCATCTAGTACCTATTTTTGAATGACCCTGAATCACAGCGCAAATTGAAATACTCTCTTACCTTGGCCCTGCGGCACTTCTAAATGTGCATTTAAAGGCGGTCGAGCAATTCATACAGTGCTTTGTCGTTCTCCTGACCAAGCTGCTGTGCAAGTTGGCGATGTGTTTCAACACCCGCTTCATTGTTGTCCAATTTCATGAGCTGAGCCATGCGAGCATGTGCCCAAGCAAGCTCTGGAAGTTCTAAGTCGTTGTCGAATGCAAGAATGTATGCTTCCATACTTTGAATTCCATCTTGCACATCAATGCCGCTAAACACTGCATTTCTAGCCACTTGATAGCGAGCGTTTAGTTGTGCTGCACGAATTTCTGGATGCTCCGAGAGCGCGCTGTCTGCCTGTAACATAGCGGCTTGTTTGAATAAGGTGTGAGCGCCTGCATAATCTCCCTCTGCTTGCTTTTGTAGCCCCAAACGAAGTTTGAGTCGGGGTTCATTCGGGTGTTTTGTCATGGCCTGGGTTAATGCAGCGGTATAATTGTTAGCGTCGAAAACGTTCACTACACGTAATTGCGCAAGTGTACCTTGAAGGTTGTCGATCGTTGCTATATCAGCGGCCTTGGCCCGAGCCTTGGTCTCGCCGCCGCCTACAATAGAAGGTGCATTCAAGTAGTAGTTCAGCGCGGCTAGTTGGTACTTCATATTAGTTGGCTCGAGGGCCACGGCTTTTTCAGTACACTTACGGCTTCTTGATGCATTGCGCATAGCGCTCAACATGCCTTCTCCCGCACGTAGGCCATAAATTACACCACAGTAATAATTCACCTGAGGGTTCTCAGGGTACTGCTCAAGAAGCCTTTCCATTAGGCGCTGCGCAGGGCCAAGTTCATTTGGCAAATGTGCTTCTATTTGCTGCAGCTGAGGCTCAAGAGCTTGGGAATTATGTTGGGCCCAAGTGTTTACAGTGGCAAATGAGCATGCAGCGACTGTGAGAATAAGTATGTGTTTCATAATCGGTCCTTATTTATGGCCTTAATTTAAAGCTTTGCGTGGCGGGTCATATTTCTTTGAGAGTTTGGCGATAAAGGATGATCCAATAACTCCAGGAGCGAACCAAAGGGCAGTTTGTACCCAGCCACTAGTGTGTAGTAACGAATTTCCACCAAACACAATGAAAGCGGTGTATGCACCAATTCCAGAGCCGAGATAAGCTCCCAAGTGTTCACGCAACCAAGCCGTTGGAGACACGCTTTTACGGTAGGTATAAACCAAGTTAGACACACCAATCACCACTCCAAGTGCGCCGAATACAATGAGTAAAACGAGACTGTTAAAAATTCCAAAAGCGCTAAGTGCTAATCCATTGATTGCAAGCGCTCCGTTGATGGCTAAAGGCAGAGGCTTTTTCAAGCCATTACGGTTGCGTTTGTGCTCCAGCACTTGATTACCGTGAAAAATGGCGCAGTGAATCAACATGCCAAGATGAATAAGAAACCAAGCAAAAACATAAGTTTGTTGTAGGCGCACCTCGGTAAGGTGAGGAACCGCAGCAAGTTCAGGTTTAACGGCAGTATTGAATAACAACACCATTACGGAAGCAAAAATGCCAGTCAACGCAACCACGTGCATACTTGAGCCATAGATTTTGCCGAATTTTTTGTGATTTAAACCGCCTTTACGAGAAAGTACAGGCACCCAAAATAGGCAGAGTGCGAGCGCTCCAGCCAGTACGTGAATTGCTACGGTAAGTTGATAGATGGTTAACATAATTGCCATTCCTCCGAGAACATAGGGGTAAAGAGCAGGCCTCTTAAACCTTGGAGGAAATTTTAGGTGGCTATGAAAATGTATGTTAGTGACAGAAGTCACAACTTTAAAAATGACTTTTGGCCTATTGGTGATTTACGCAATTGCTTGCATACTCAGGCAATGGAATTGAAAAACTTAAAACTAGATGCTGATCGACTAAGCGGTATTGGCACCGTGCTGGTAGTGGCCGCTTTCGACTTGTGGCTGTTACTCTCAACCACCAACGCAAGCACACCAAGGCTTACTTTGTTGGCGTTACTTTATGCAACTTTTACGACTACATTTTTCATCAATACAAACGATGAAGTTCCGCTCTCAAGATGGCCCCGGCACCTAATAATTGGTGGTCAATTTGTAGTCATTTGTTCAATAATGTACACCACACCCAATATGTTTAGTGCCATTTTATTAGTGGTGTGGTCGGCGCAGCTCCCTTATTTTATGCCTTTTCGCTGGGCCCTTTGGCTCACGCCACTGTGGAGCTTTGTTGCGTGGAGTACGCACTTTCTGCGTTGGCAGCCCGACGGCATTGTAATTACTGGGGTGCTGTTCACTACGTTTAATGTGTTCGCGCTCATTATGATGGAGTCGAGGCGTAATGCAGAATTTCAAAAAGAGCGCGCAGAGCAAGCGAATCGAGAGCTTATTGCTATGCAGTCACTTGTGAAAGAGGCGTCGCAGCAGGAAGAACGGCTGCGTATTGCCCGCGATATTCATGATCTTGTAGGCCATCATCTTACCGCGCTTACGGTGCAACTCCAGGTGCTGGCGCGTAAGGTACCTGAAGCTCTGAAAGTTGACGTAGAGCGTTCTCGTGCTATTTCGAAATTACTGCTCGCAGACGTGCGTGTTGCCGTAAGCGAAATGCGCGAACATGAACAACTGAATTTGCGCGAAGCACTTGAGGCTTTGGTCGAAAAATTACCGGGCATTGAGGTTTCATTGGCTTTCCCGAACAAAGTTGCGGTACTCAATTTAGAACAAGCGCTAGCAATATTGCGCGGTGTGCAGGAAAGCGTGACCAATAGCGTGCGACATGGCAAAGCCACCAAGGTAGGAATTGAGGTGCAGCAATCTGAACGCGAACTTGTAGTGCGTGTTAAAGACAACGGGCAAAGCAGCAAACCGATCGAGTTTGGCAATGGCTTGAACGGCATGCGGGAGCGGCTAAAAAGCTTTAATGGCACTGTAACTGCTGAGCGCCAAGCGCGCGGCGTTTTGGTGTGTCTTAGAATACCGGTGGGTTTATGAGCACTTTGCACTCACCCGAAAAGCACCGAGTTATGTTAGTCGATGACCAAAAATTAATTCGACAAGGCTTAGCGAGCTTATTGTCGCTTTCAGCCCATATTGAAGTAGCACATGAAGCAGCAGATGGCGAAGAGGCACTTGCGTGGATCAAAGCCCATGGCATCGACATTGACATAATCCTGCTCGACTTAAGAATGCCAAAAATGAATGGTATTCAGCTTCTACAAGCCATGCGTGCAGAAAATATAAAAATTCCGGTTTTGATTCTGACCACCTTTGACGACCATAATATGCTTCTTGAAGCGTTGAAAGCAGGGGCGCGAGGGTACCTACTTAAAGACGTAGAACTCGAAATGCTAGTGAGTGGTATTGAGCGAATAGTCGCTGGCGAGTCAATGATTCAACCTACCATTACCACCTCGCTTTTAAACGGATTACAAGGCTTACATTCCGAATTTGAGGCCTTTGCCGCGCCCGAGGCGCTTTCCGCTAAAGAGCTAGAAATATTACGCCTTATTGCCGCCGGTTGTTCCAATAAAGAAATTGCCGACGCTCTTTTTAAGTCGGAAGGCACCGTTAAAAATCAAGTAAGCGCCATTATGGCGAAGCTTGGTGTGAGAGACCGGACGCGAGCAGTTTTAAGGGCTATTGAGTTGGGACTTATCGGGTTTTGTTAACGCTAAGGGAACCTATAGCTGCTCTCTGTCGCTAACTAGCTCCTTAAAATAACAAGTTCTAATCTTAAGTACCTCAGTGGTGGCGGCTAATTAACGGTATTATCGGACAGACGGCTCTGAAATTCTTTGATGGCGCACCCGACAGGAGTCGAACCTGTGACCTCTGCCTCCGGAGGGCAATCATAGGTTCGGTGGTAAATCGTTAAAGCCTGGTTTAGCAAGGGGTTAAACGGTGTTTTAATTTTTTAATTGGTGTCGAAATTGGCACTTTTGAGGCCGTTTAATGACAAATTTGGTCACAGAAAACCGACTCCAAAATTTCAAATTTTGACCTTTGCCTCGCGACAAGAAATTCTAAATCTCCGAAAAATCCTGAGTTTTTAGGTGGAAAAAATTCCACCTTTTAACCGGACTTTAGGTGTGTAGATTAGCCTATAATTTAATAATGCCAACAAACGAGATCGCTTTATTCCAAATATCGAAATTAACGCCGTCCGTTCAAAAAGCTATTAATTAGATCTTGCTGCTCGGCTAAACGCTCAATGATGCCGGCAAAGCTATCGGGGGCACTAAAGAACATTCCACCGCTTACGGACTGGTCGTAATCTTTTTTGATATCTTCGAGCAGCCGCCCCGTTGGAATTAGCACCAACTTACCGGAAAGAATGGCTTCAAAGGAAACGCCTCGAGTAGCCCACCTTGCCGACTTCATCGCTACCACGTCTTGCAGTGCTTCCATGTTTTGGTATGAGCCTTCATAGAGATTTTTCAGAATGCAGTCTACATCATACCAATGTCTGGACAACCGCACCGTATCAAGCGGGTTTTCTTGCGTGCAGAATTGATGAAGTGCGGTTAGCTTTTCCCAAATAATGTAATCCGGGTGGTAAGCCTCCACTGCAGCTATCGGTAACGTATGGGACTCTGCAATCGCATCTATTTCTGACAGGTAAGTCGTTACGGGTTTAGAAACCGTCGGCCGGCCCCGGTTACGGCCGCCAAATTCGAGCAGTACATGCTCTAACTGATAAGAATCATCCTGGAATGCCACATGTGGAAAGTGAATGTCGATTTTCTCACCACCAGAGTCTTCTTCAATTTCAGCGCTGAGTCCCTCAATGCCATAATCTGAAAGTCTGCTATTCAATCTTTGAACAAACTCGTTGGTCCAGCCTTCTAAACGCTCTCTCTGCTCACGTCTAAATTTACGTTGCTGACTCGGATTCCGTGTTGTCTGCGTCCAAGCAGCAGCTTCATCATCTGATTCTGCTAAGTCAGCCCAATGAATCGATAAATCAATATCCTCAGAGAATCGCTCAATGGTGCTATAGCACTTGCTCAGGGCTGTTCCACCTTTGAAGGCCACATCATGGCTATCTAATAAATCCTCTTCGTATAGCAACCGCAAAATTTCGGTTACCCAAATATCTTTCTCTAAAAAATTAGCGGCCAAACCTCTTGCGGAGTTCTGCGCAGCATATTCGAGGATTAATTTTAGTTCCGCTCGTTTCGCTTCAGTTCTATAGTAATCAAATATGTCCATCACACTGACGCGCTCTCAACTTGCGCTAGCTTTTGGCGCCATTGCGAATTCAGCGTAGAATGCTTGAGGTTGCTGAGAACACGCTCCTTCTCACTTCCTGTCAACGATAATCGCTTAAATACCTTGCGTAACTGCTCGGGCTTGAAGTGTTCTGGCTCCATCACCGAAAGGCCTCGAAGAATCATACCTTCAGGTTGGTTCAGCCACTTAAGCTTACTCGATGCGACGTGCTTCACTTCAACAGTTGAATTCCCCACTTTAAATTCACGCGATGGGCCGTTCGTCCAATAAATGGTTCGGGCAGGAGCCTGAGTTTGCAGTCCAATGCGATATGCCGCTTCAAAGCCATTCGAAACAAGTTTGTACCCGTAATTTCTCGCCCAAGCTTTTGCGACCTCTTCTGGGCTGGGCATTACCTTCGCCCCCGGTAAGTTTTCTATTGACTTAGGACGAACGTAAAAGCCTTTTGACACACGCACAATCTCGCCTGACTTCGCCAATCGGCTAAAAGCCTTCTGGACAGCACTTTCCGTGCCTAGCTCATAAAATCCCTCTATGGAAAAAGGAACACCTTTTCTCATGCGAGCAATCCGAGACTCAATTTGTGCGGTGATAGACATTGAGATAATCCTGACTATGAAATGCTGTGTTGATTAAATATACACCTTTAATTGCCCAATGTACATGGTCATTGATGTCAGGATTGTTTGATCCACCTAACCAATTATTTGGGTAAGGGTAAGACGGTGGCTGTAAATACTTCTAAAGACTCGAGATGCGTACTTTTACCTATGTCGAGTCTATCGACGCAACAGGATTGTTTGTCGATTATTTCGTGTTTTATCGACATGAAAGGCCGTTGGATGAAGTAAAAATATTTGGGTCATATTCTGCATTTTTTCGCTATTATTCAACTTTCCCCCTAAAATTGCTTCGATTCTTAGGGGGATTACAGCGATCCCGAACTGGGAAAAGTTGAAACTCGGTTTATTTAGATAAAATATCAACTAAAGTTATGGTAAGGCCTGATTTTTCCCGACTCTTTTAAGGTCACAAGACACTCTACGAGTGGGCTGTATTATTTGATGGGATAGTTACACTGGAACGTTAATACTTGATGTCTTGAGAGGGAAAATGTAATCCTCAACTTAATTAGAAACTATCAAAGATAATCCACCTTACTGTGAATGAGTGTCCTGAAACGAATGGACTCTTCACACAAATTCACGATTTAAATTAGAAAGTGTGGGACGACATGGCAAAATATGAAGTAAAGCAAACAGCGATCAGTCAAATTCTTGCTGACGTTCGTAGCGATAAAATAGCAATTCCGGAACTACAACGACCATTTGTTTGGAAAACATCTCAGGTCAGGGACTTAATTGACTCACTTTACAACGGTTATCCGGTTGGTTATCTGATAACGTGGCAATCTGTTGGCGCCAAATTAAAGGGGGGAGCTGTCGCAGCACATCAACAAATACTAATCGATGGCCAACAACGAGTAACAGCGTTGAGGGCCGCAATTGCGGGACAAACGGTGATTGGTAACCGTTATGAAAAAAAGCGGATCGCTATTTCGTTTAATCCTGTAACGGAAGAGTTTGCGACGAGAACGCCAGCGATTACCAATAGCTCCCAATGGATTCACGATATTAGTGAGTTTTTTCCGGTTCCAGTCAGCTGAGCTTTCTGAGAAATTATTTCGCTAAAAATCCAGATGTTGATCAAGACCAAGTTGAACAAGCCTCGGCGAGACTCGCCGCTGTTGAGCATGCGCAAGTAGGTGTCATTTCATTGGCAGACGATTTGGATGTAGAAACGGTTGCAGAGATCTTCGTTCGGATCAATGCCAAAGGTGTTCCGCTATCAAGTGCTGATTTTGTAATGAGTAAAATTGCCACGTACGGCAATGAAGGGCGCAATCTTCGGAAGCTAATTGATTATTTCTGTCACCTGACGGTCTCTGGGCACGCATTTGATGATATTAAAGAGAACGATGAAGAGTTCGCAAAATCGGAGCATATTAGGAAAATTCAGTGGTTAAGTAATCAAACGGACGAGTTATTTCAACCTGACTATACCGATGTCATTCGTATTGCCGGTCTAGTTGGATTTAGTCGTGGTAAAGCCGGAGCAATTGTTAGTGAGCTATCCGGGCTTGACCCACAAACGAGAAAAATTGATGAAAATCTTATTCCAGCCGCGTATTCTCGTTTTGCGGAAGCATTAGATCTACTTGTGAGTAAGACGCATCTCGAGCGATTTGTAATGATGATCAAGTCTGCTGGGTATATCGATGCCAGCATGATTGGGTCAAAGAATGCATTGAATTTCGCATATGCACTTTACCTGCGCCTTCGGTTGGACGATCAGCTGAATGAGGGAGAGAGAGCAAGAATTGTAAAACGCTGGTTCGTTATGACATTACTGACCGGAAGAGCCGTGGGAAGCTTTGAATCCACGTGGGAAACTGACTTACGTCGTATTAAGGACCACGGTGCGGAACAATACTTACGCACTCTTGAAGCCTCAGTTCTAAGTGATAGTTTTTGGGATGTAACTTTAGTTCAGGAGCTCGAGTCACCAAGCAAGCGTAGTCCTGCATTCCAAACATATTTAGCAGCAAGAGTTGCAAAAGGAGGGCGGGGATTCCTTTCAAAGTCGATTAATATCGCACAGATGATCGAGGGGCATGGCGATATGCACCACATAATTCCCAAGAATCACCTTATTCGTCATGGATTCCCGAAACAGGGAGATTACAACCAGATTGCAAACTTTGCGTTGACAGAAACAGCAATCAACATCGCGATTAAAGACCTACCACCGAAAGAATACATGTTAATGGTTCTTGAACAGATTGAATCCGGAAATTTAAGACTTGGCGAAATTTGTGATCGAGAAGATTTACAGAGAAATTTAGCCGAAAATGCTATTCCTGAGCTCATATTCAATACTACCGCAGAAAATTACAAAGAGTTCCTAGCGGGACGCCGTTTTTTAATGGCAACAATGATCAAAGAGTATTATGACAGCCTTTGATCTTAAAGATGAGAAAACTTATACATAATTGTCTTCAATCTATTTAAAACTCAATGGCGGCAAGGTGTCTAGCAAATCAGTGTCGATTCAGCTAGGTTATCTCACCCAGCGCAGCAAGATAATTGGCTAACATCTTTAGTAAACGTTTGAGCGCATAATTTTAAGCCTTCTACCATCGTAAGGTATGGGAAGAGCTCATCAGCCAACTCATTGACTGTCATTCCTGCTCTTATCGCCATTACAGCAGCTTGAATCAACTCACCGGCTTCTCCTGCGACGACTTGAACACCGAGCAGTCGGCCGCTGCCACTCTCTGCGACAATTTTTATAAACCCTTGGGTATTGAAGTTAACCAATGCCCGTGGGACATTTTCAAGGCTCAACGTGCGGCTTTCGGTGACGTAACCACCAGTTTTAGCATCAGCTTCTGATAAACCCACCGTGGCGACTTGTGGATCAGTAAAGATAACCTCGGGCATTGCACTGAGATCAAGATGCGCATCACCGCCCGTCATGTTAATAGCGGCTCGGCTGCCGCCTGCGGCGGCGACATAGACAAACTGCGGCTGATTCGTACAGTCGCCTGCCGCATATACTCTTGAGCTAGAGGTTTGCATGCGCTCGTTAATCGTTATTGTACCGCGTTCAGTTTGTACACCGATGGTTTTTAAATCGAGGTTTTCCGTATTGGGCGTACGGCCTGTGGCCACGAGCAGTTGTTCTGCTTTTAATGTTCCGGCATTGGTTTTGAGAATGAAGTGTTGTCCGTCGTAACGCACTTCGCTGGCTTCTGTATGCTCAAGCACATTGATGCCTTCGCGATCAAAAACAGTCGCTATTGCTTCACCAATGGCAGGCTCGTCTTTGGATAACACCCGACTGCGAGCCAAAACAGTAACTTCACTACCGAGACGCGCGAAGGCCTGTGCTAATTCAAGAGCAACGACCGAGGCTCCAATAATAGCGAGGCGTTTAGGAATGTTACTTAGCTCTAATGCGCTTGTCGAAGTAAGGTAAGGGGTTTCAGCTAAGCCGGGGATGGGGGGTTGTGCGGGTCGGGCCCCGGTGCCGATAAAAGCACGGTCAAAGTAAACCGTTTGCTCACCGCCATCGCGAAGTGATACGGAAAGAGTTTCATCGTTTATAAAGCGGGCTTCGCCGTTAATAACGGTAATGGCGGAATTCTCTCTAAGAATACTCTGGTATTTGGATTCACGGAGTTCTTCTACCCGAGCCTGTTGTTGCTCGAGGAGAGCTGATCGATTTACCTTAAGAGTATGAGTACTTAAGCCTTTATCAAAAGGGCTTTCTCGCCGCAGTTGGGCGATATGAGCCGCTCGGATCATGATTTTAGACGGGACACAGCCAATATTGACACAAGTTCCGCCAATAGTACCTCTCTCAATGAGCGTCACTCGGGCACCTCTCTCGGTCGCTTTGAGTGCCGCAGCCATCGCACTGCCGCCGCTACCAATGACAGCAATGTGTAAATTGTTATTACTCATAACGGTTACTCCTTGGTCTTTCAGTTTTACAGCAGCTATAAGGCATTGTGATGTTTCATGACTGATTTTTTGGTGCCGTTGCTTTCAGTGTTGATGGGTATCCTGCATTTGTCGTTGCTTCAGTGAGCTGCTTAACTGACGTTTTTTCGTCGTCGAATGTCACGGTTGCATCCCGCTCTTCAAAACGGACATCGACGGCGCTCACACCTGCAACTTGGCCAAGTGCAGCTTTGACAGTAATTGGGCAGGTGACGCATGTCATACCGGGTACTGATAGCGTAACCGTTTTCTCAACCGCCAATGTGGGCATGCTAAACAGTAAAAATAAAATGGTTGTTATCATTGTTTTTTTCATCGTGTATTGCCTCCTAGTAAAAGAAAGGAACAACATAGGGGTAAGCCAATGCTGTTAAAGTAAGCACCGCAACGAGCCAAAACATCACTTTGTAGCTCTTACGAGCATTTGGCGTTGCGCAGGTGTTATCAGGGTTGCAGTCATCAGCACGCCGGTATATTCGACGCCAGGCAAAGAATATGGCAATCAATGCAATGGCAATAAAAATGGGTCGATAAGGCTCAAGTGCTGTGAGGCTCCCAATCCAGGCCCCGGATACACCGAGTGCAAGTAATATGAGGGGACCCAGACAACACGCAGATGCCAGAGTCGCTGCGATCCCTCCCGCGAGAAGAGAGCCCCGACCAGATTTTGAATTTGACATAAGAGTAACTCCTTCGGGCATTTTGCTTTAATGTGTTAATCTTAGACCCGTACCTCACTACGGAAGCAATAGCTATGTTAAAAAAACGCAACGTAATGACAATTGGCACGCTGGCCAAAACAGCCGGCGTGGGCGTGGAAACGGTGCGCTATTATCAGCGCCGAGGGCTAATGAGCGAGCCGGAGAAGCCGTATGGGGGGATCCGACATTACGACGAACAAGCGCTTGCTCGGCTTCATTTTATTCGCGCGTCTCAATGGCTCGGATTTAGTCTGGATGAAATTGGTGAGCTATTAACTCTGCAAGATGGCGCTCATTGCGATGAAGCACGGGAGCTTGGAGAGCAAAAGCTCACCAGTGTTCGTCGAAAGATATCGCGCTTACAGCAAATTGAACGAGCGTTGAATGAGCTGGTGCAAAAATGCAGCTCCGGACACGGAGATGTCTATTGTCCATTGATGGCGTCGCTTAATGACGGGGTTGAGGACGCTACCACGGACAAACATAAGGTGCGTTAGTCTGTGTAGTAAAACTTTTGAGCGTAGTTCTTTAACTGAATTGCTTTATAGCTAACGCCAGCCATACACAAGAATCCCCATACCGGTTAGCACAAACGCCGCCCCAATCAAGTCGAAGCTGGATAAAGGCGATTTATCGACAATTCGCAGCCAGACTATGGCAGTTAACACGTAAATACCGCCGTAGGCTGCGTAAACGCGCCCGCTTTCCGCCGGATGAAGTGTTAATAAGTAAGCAAATAAGGCTAAGCTTATTGCTGCCGGAATGAGCAACCAAACGGAATGACCCTCTTTGAGCCATAGGTAGGGTAAATAGCAACCGACAATTTCTGCAATTGCGGTTGCGATAAATAACCCGAGTGTCTTTATTAAAAATATTGAGCTCATTACGAATCCTGGTGATTACCCGCAACACCCAGAAATATCGTCTTTTTCACCTGTCTTTACAGCTATCGCGTCTTTGATGATGCGAATAGCAGAGTGCAGTACAATGATGGCTATGACAGTTGCGATGAGTAAGTCAGGCCATGCCGCATGGAGCTGGGCGACGAGCATCGCAGAGACAATAACACCGACATTCATGATCATGTCATTGCGTGAACAAATCCAGCTGGCGCGAATGTTAATATCGCCGTTTCGGGAGCGATATAGAAGGGCAAAGCAAACGATGTTTACCAGTAATGCAAGCCCCGCTATTGAGAGCATGACAAAGGTTTCGGGCTGACTACCAAATGCCAGTTTAAGGATGACATCCAATAACACCGCCAGAGCTAATAATGTTTGCAGTATGCCGTTTAAAATAGCGGCATTGACTTTATATTTAATGGCTTTGCCAACAGCGTATAAGCTCACAGCATAAACCAAAGTATCGGCAAGCATATCCAGCGAATCAGCAATAAGACCACTGGATTCAGCCATCCAACCCGCAATGAACTCAACAAAGAACATGACGCCATTAAGGACTAGAACCGTCCATAACAACCTGCGTTGAGAGTTATCCATTTCGGCTTGCGCTGAACTTCCGCAACATGATGACATTGGAACAACCTAAAACGATTTCGATATACCTACAGTTTATCACACGTTAACACGAGTTTCAGCGCTGGTTTTATGGTGGATTATTAGATAAAGTGGCCGTTACGAAAATATATTGGTTGCTCATATTGGTCTTATTAACACACAGCTTTTTTACCTCTGCATCTGCTTCTTTCCATATTTAAGACTCGGGTCACCAAAGTGTCGATGTTGTGTTTGGAGAATATGATATCGAGCATCAATTTCATGCGCACATCTGGTGTATTACTGGCTCGTCTTGAACAAAAATAATGCACTCATTATCAGTTGTCCCGGCACGCTTCATCAGGATCTTCGAGTTCTACCGTTGTATGGCTTAGAGCATAGGGCGCAAGGACGTTATCGATGTGCTGTTTTAAGTCGCTACGGGCCTCGATATCAAGATTTTCAGTTAACACCAAATGAACGGTTAATACATGCTCCTCGCCGTCTAGTGACCAAAAATGCAAATGGTGTAGGTCAGCAACATGAGGTAGCTCCAGTAAAGCGTCAGCGACTTGTCTGTAGGTTTTTTTGTCCGGAGTTGCTTGTATGAAGAGTTTCAGCGTTGCCCACAGGTTGCGCAGCACATTCACTAAAATAAATAGAGTAAAGCCAATCGACAATATAGGGTCGAGAATTGGCCAGTCTACGAACAACAAAACAATACCAACGATAAGTACAGCAACCCAGCCGAGAACATCCTCCAGCAAGTGCCAGTTAATAACGCGTTCGTTTAACGTTTTGCCCTCTGACAATTTGTAAGCGGCAAATCCATTAACTGTAATGCCAACGACGGCTAAAGCGATCATGCCATCAGCGATGGGCATTTGAGGGTTCCAGAGTCTGGGAATCGCTTCCACAAGTACCCAGGCAGAGCCTGCGATTAAAACAACGGCATTAATAAATGCACCGGCAAGATTGAGTCGCTTATAACCGTAGGTAAAGTGTTGGTTAGCCTGTTTTTTGCCCAGCTTATTAAGTACCCACGCCAGGCCAAGCGACAAGCTATCGCCAAGATCATGAACGGCATCAGCTAAAATGGCGGTACTGTTGGTAAGAAAGCCACCAATAAACTCGATAATGGTGAAAACAAAGTTAAGAACAAATGCCCACCCTAATCGGTTGGACGGCATGTCCTTTGAGTGATCATGGTTATGGTGATGCCCCATAATACGTTCCTCTTTGTAGTAGAAGGGGCGGCAATAACCGCCCCCTTAAGTGCTGAACCCTAACGGCTCAGATCCTTAATTTTTTGTTTCGAAAACCAAGGATAGAGCACGGGTAAGATAACCAGTGTTAGCAATGTCGCAGACACCAAACCGCCAACAATGACGGTGGCCAATGGACGCTGAATTTCAGCGCCTGCGCCGGTTGCAAACAGCATGGGAATGAGTCCTAACGCTGAGGTTATTGCCGTCATTAATACCGGGCGTAGTCGAGACCATGCGCCATCAAACACGGCATCATTAACTGCATGCCCATCGGTTATTCTCTGGTTTATACTTTCGACCAGAACCACACCGTTTAGTACCGCCACACCAAACAGTGTGATGAAACCCACGGCGCTGGGCACCGATAAGTACTGTCCTGACACATAGAGTGCCACAATACCACCGATGACTGCCAACGGTACATTCACCAAAATCAACATGGCTTGACCCATGGTGCCGAAAGCAAAATAAAGCAGCAGGGCGATGAGTGCCAGCGATATGGGAACGACAATGGACAAGCGCTCCTGTGCTCGTTGTTGACTTTCGAACTGGCCACCAATGTCGACTGAGTAACCGGTTGGTAAATCCACCTTCTCGTCAATCGCCTTCCTAATATCGGCAACCACGCTGCCCATGTCACGACCCTGAACGTTCGATTGAATTACAACGCGACGCTGTACATCATCACGACGGATTTGCGGTGGTCCTGATTCAATTGCAACGTTGGCGACTTCGCCTAAGGTTACCCAGGCCCCCGAGGGAGTTAACAAGCGTAACGAGCGAATAGACTCCGGCGTATCGCGGAATTGCTTGGCCAACCGCACGTAAATATCATAGCGCTCATTACCGCGAATGATCTGGCCTGCCGAAGCGCCACCCAAGCCATTGTCGACAACGCTAAGTACATCGGAGACATTTAAGCCGTAGCGTGAGAGTTGTTGGCGTTTCGGCGAAACCACCAGTTGTGCTTCACCTTTTATTTGCTCCATCGCTACTGCAACGGCCCCGTCAACCTGCTTGACGGCACTTTCTATTTCCTGGCCTTTACGGGCCAACACGTCAAGCTCGGGTCCAAATAGTTTGATGGCTAGCTGCGATTTTACACCTGAGAGCAGTTCATCAACCCGTGTTGCAATAGGTTGTGAAAAATTAAACAACAAGCCTGGGTGATCATCTAGTTTTGCCTCCATTTTTTCTTGTAAGGCGTAGCGATCCGATGCTGTTGTCCATTCAGACTGCGGCTTAAGACCCACATATATCTCGATGTTGCTGATAGGCTCTGGATCGCCGCCCACTTCGGCTCGTCCAATGCGACTGAGTGCGTAGGTGGTTTCCGGGAACGACATCAGGATTTTTTCAAGCTTCGGAGCCACCTCTAAGGCCGTTTCAAGGTTAGAGGAGGGGGCTAATGTCACGCGAATATTAATCGTGCCTTCTTCCAGTTCGGGCGCAAACTCTGTGCCGAGACGAGGCACTAACACCAAAGCGCCGACAAACAGCACACCGGCCAGGGCAATAACAGCCTTTTTACTGCGTAACGCCACCGATAATAGTCTTTTATAACCATTATCTAGTGGTTTAAGCAGCTTATTTTCACGAGGCTTAATACCCCGACTGAAAAAGTAACTGGCTAATGCCGGTACAACCATGATGGCCACAAAAACCGCGGAGATAATGGCCAGCATAATACTGATAGCCATGGGCTCAAATAATTTAGCTTCAACACCCTGAAAACTAAACAGTGGCATAAAGACCACCAAGATAATCATGGCGGCAAAGAATACCGGTCGTGCCACTTCGTTAGCCGCTTCCTTAACTCGCAGCTTGATACCATGACTATCGAGTTTGGCTGCCTGAGGATCCGGGTCGCGGTGCTCTGTGCGTTGCTCGGCGTCGTCTTGGTGTTCACTATCCGGACGACTTAAGTGCTTAAAGATATTTTCAACCATCACCACGGAGCCGTCGACCAGCATACCAATGGCAACAGCAATCCCGCCCAGCGACATCAGGTTAGCCGACATGCCCATCGCGGACATTACCATCAGGGCAATGGCGATAGAAACGGGAATGGACAGTAACACTAAAAAAGTAGCGCGTATGTTGAGCAAAAACAGTGCTAATACTGCGATAATAAACACAAAGGCAATGAGCAGTGAATACGCGACCGTAGATACGGCTTTTTGTATTAAATCGGCCTGATCATAATACGGCTCAAAGGTAACACCCTCGGGTAATGCTTGCTGAATAAGCGGAATGCGCTTTTTAATACCGTCGATGGTGGCTTTGGTATTCGAGCCCATGCGTTTGAGCACAATACCCGACACCACTTCGCCCAACTGGTTGACCTCGCCGTCGACTTTACGCGACATTGAGACCGCCCCCTGGCGAATTTCACTGCCGATTTCGACGTCGGCAACCTGTCCCAGTGTTACGGAAACGCCGTCAACGGTTTTGAGCGGTATTTGTCGTATTTGTTGCAGGCCTTTTTTACCGCTATCCAACCAGCCGGTGCCGCGAATAACCAACTGCTCCTGACCGCGGGGCATATACCAACCACCAACGTTACCGTTATTCTTGTTGACCGCGCCCATGACGTCTTGCTGGGTAAGGTCGTAAGACAGCAGCTTGGCGGGATTGAGGTTAACCTGATATTGCTTAACTTCACCGCCAAAGGACAAGACTTCGGTAATTCCCTCAACGGGCATCAGTAGCAGTTTAACCACATAGTCGTTAAGACTGCGTAGCTCCATGCTACTGACACCAGAGCCCGGCTCGGCAAGTAGCAGATACTGATAAACCTGGCCGAGACCGGAAGAGTTAGGGCCCATTTCGGGCGTGCCGACTCCCTCTGGAATCAACTCCTTTGCCGCTTGCAGCCGCTCGAATACCAGTTGCCGGGCAAAGTAGATATCGACACTCTCGTCAAATACCACGGTAATGCCCGATAAACCTGTTTTTGAGATTGACCGAACTTCTTTGACGTCGGGCAGGGCATACATCACCGACTCTATCGGATAGGTAATAAGCTGCTCGACTTCGGTCGCTGCTAATCCTGGTGCTTCCGTATTTACCGTTACCTGAACGTTGGTAACATCGGGAAAGGCATCCAGATTAAGTTTGGGAATAATAAAAAATGACGCAATGCTGATGCTGAATAAAGCCAATACCAATAACAGGCGATTGGCGACAGCAAACTGAATAATGCGCTGAAACATACAACCTCCTGTTAGTGGTTATGTGGGTCAAAACCGCCTTTAGCGATTTGTGAGCGAACGAAAAACGCGCCGTTGTCTACGTATTTTGTGCCTTCGTTAACGCCTCGAATAACTTTCCACGGACCCTTTTCATCAACCAATTCGACTTTCTTCGGTTCAAACTTTCCGGGTTCGTGCTCAATGAATATCTGCCAGTCACCATCAGATGCCCGCATTAAGGCTGAGTCCTTAACTGCAAGCACCGGTCCATCCGACTTAACTGAGAAATAAACATCCGCAAATAAACCAGGGTGTAATTGGTCCTTTTCGTTATTTACCGCAAGTCGTACCGTTCGGGTGCGGGTTTTATGGTCTATTGTGTGGCCTTCCTGAATGACTTTTGCCGCAAAGCGCTGATTGTCGACACTCACTGTAACAGGATCACCAAACTGCACACTAAGGTCAGCTGAGCCTGGTAGACGAGCATTAACCCACAAGGTTTCTTCTTGCAGCACTTCAACCAAGTGATTACCGGCATTAACTTGCTGGCCTTGCTTGAAGTTATCGCTAACCACAATCCCGCCAATTTCTGAGGTCAGTTGGTATTCGCCGATAGGGTAGTTAGCTTTACTTAAACGCTTAATGTCGCTGGCTGACATACCAAATGCTTTGAGTTGCGCTTGCGCTGAGGTAAAGGCGTTTTTCGCTTCAACAAAGCGTTTTTCACCAACCGTTGACTCACCGAGTGACTGCACGCGTTGCCATTCGTTAAGTGTGACCAAATACTGACTTTGCGCCTCCGCCATGGTGGCGCTGAAGAGGGTGGCTAGTGGTTCACCTTTTTCGACGTGGTCGCCAATACTGACAAAACGTTTGAGAACGGTCGAATCGATGCGCGGACTCACGATATAGCTATTAAAGTCGTTAGCAACCACCTCGCCCGGAGCATAAACCGGGTATTCAATAACTTGAGTTTGCAAGGTTCGCGTGGTGATATCCGCCATGGACAGCTGCTTGCTGGATAGCTCCACGCCTGCACTTTCCTTATGTTCACCTTGCTCGTGTTTGCCTTTTTCTTTGTGGGTATCTTCTTTTTCGTCGTGTCCGTGTTCATCCTGCGCCATAACCGAAAAGCTCAGCGCAAGTGCTATTGCTGCGTATAAAGGTTTTACTGACATCGTTTACTCTCCAATCTCTGCGTTTGTTGGCTGGCTTAACGGCGATAACGTCAGTGCTTTACTGAGTTCGCCCGAACGGTACAACCATTCAATGGCGGCCAACCGATATTGTGTTTGCAGCGCTATCCCTGCAAATTGGCTATCGAGCTGCTGTTGCACAGCGGTGAGGTAGTCTGTGGTGGATAGGTCACCGGCGAGCCAGGACTGCTCAATCACCTGCATCGACTCATCCTGCCGAGATTGAAAGTCTCTTTGCCAGCTTTGCCACTGTTTTTTCACAAAACGATAATTGTTAAGAGACGATTTCAGTGCTGCTTGCCATTGTTGCCTTAGTGCAATCAAACGTTTTTCTTCAGCAACAGCTTCGCTATTGGCTGCGCGCACCGCATCGCTGTAGTTATTGCGAACCTGTAGTGGAATGCTGAATGATAAGCCAATTACTGTTTCGTTATCGCTCTCGCCCGCTTCGACGCCTACGGTTGGGTTGGCGGTGGTTAACGAGCGTTTCCAGTCGACATCGGCGCGCTTTAATTGCCATTGCAGGTAAGCGGCTTTTAACGCTGGATGTTGTTGCCAACGAGCCGTTAACGCAGGTTCAACGTTAAATAGCTCCTCATTAATGGAGAGTTGACCGACATCAATCGTGGTTAGCAGAGCGTTTAACTCTGCTTCAGCGGATTGCAGCTGTTGATAAGCCGCTGCCGTTTGTTGCAGTTGCCGACTTAGTGCGAGTACCGTCAGTTGTTCGTCGACGGCACCTAAGTCACCGGCTTTACGTCGTTCGGCAACCAAGCTTATCGCCTGTTTAACGATTTTCTCTTGTTGCTCGGCCAGTGCGGAACGCTGTTTTGCATCCAGCCATTGCACATAGGCATTCAACAGAGTTTTAGCATGCGATGTCGCCGACTGGCGATAAATACTCACTGCCATAGCCGTCATGGCGTCACTCTGACTGGCTCGTGCTTCATTGCGAGTGCTCCAGTCCAGCGTTTGGCTTAGGCCAACAGTGTAATTATTGATGTCACCCTCGCGCTCTAAGCGTGACGATAAGCTAGGGTTGTACAAAGGCTGATTTAATTGTTTGCCCTGTTGGATCAGCGCTTCAGCCTGCTGTTGAGCGGCTTCAACACTGGGGTGTTGCTGCACAGTTTTTTGCCATTGCTCGGGCAACTGTTGTGCATTGGCGTAGCTTGAACTTATTGCCAGACTTACGGCAATAAACAAGCGTTTGCTATGTGTCGAAAACGGACCCATAGATAGACTCCTCAGTCATATTACTGCGTAAAATAATGATTTTTTTGCGCTGCTATAGCAGCTTATTAGGCAGTTATGAGGAGATGGGAGGCCGGAACAGCGGAGATGATAGAGGGTTAGTGTAAAACTCAGTATACCCAGGACGTATTGTGCCCATTCGTGGTAACGCGAGAGTTTTTTCAGTCTTCATGGCATATAAATGAAATGAGCCATGGCAGTGACAGCAGTGATGGCAGTCAAAGCTGATTTCTCCACTTTTAGGGAGATTGCGCTTATCGATGTGGGATTCGTCATGCTCAAAATTGAGGTGTTGCTCAGAAGAGGACTGGTGAGATTGATGCACATCAGCAACCGCCTGACTGATTTGAGTCAGAACAGCAACAAGCACCAGTATTAAAAATCCGAGTCTAAGCATCATTACCTACAGTTCTAAATAAGCAGCTTAACGGTACACTAATTAAAAATAGTTCTCAACTAGTGGCGATTCACACAAATACTTCTGCTGTATACCTATGCACGAATCAAGAGCTTCAGGTAGAAGCGCGAGAAGAAGGTTTTGATTTTATATTTGGTACCGATGTGGCAAATAATGAATTGAGTTTTTTATTCGAGTCAAAATTCGAGCCTTACCAAGAATATTCAAGGACAGACATTAAAGGAATTGATCTCGTCCTAAAACTCGGTGACTCATTTATTCGAGCCTTGGAAGTTAAGCTTACAGTTATTCCGGACAATACCACTGCAAACGACAGAGAGTCTGACTGGGGTACCGAGTTGGTGATTAGACCTGCAAGTACTTCTTACGCCGCGCTAGGTATTTTTGATTCGATAAAACCATTTAGAGCGAGACTAAAGGAAATCTTAGAGCCTACCTGTTCGACAATTCAACATTGGGATAATACTGTTGAAATGTTGAGTAAAAGGGAGGAAATCATTGGGTGTTTAAATAAAATATTTACAGAGTTTAAAGACTACCAAAAACCTTTTTTATTACATCCAATATGGAAGACATTGGGTAAGTCACCGATTATTGATAAGGGTAATGCATATGATATTTTTGTTTGGAGCGACTTTGCTATTTGCCGTACCTTTATTGATTGCGCATCAAGAGAGCGAGATGTGGGGAAAGTTACAAGGCTTTATAGATCAACGCTAAGGCTTGCAAGGATTCTTTACGAACTAACACAAACAGATAAGGTAAATATTCATAATATTTATACTCAAATGGCTTTCAACCTGCAGACTGACAAAGAATTTGCTCTGAATGGTAAAATGACTCGTAGATTTATGAATCATCCTCGACGTTATAATCCAATTATGAAATTATCTAGCATCACAAATGTGATTATGAATGGCGGGCACAAAGAGTTAAGTCCAGAACGTCGTTTTGATCAAAGCTTGTATTATACAGCACAGGAATTATTTAAAGACGATGCTTAAAATTGAATATTGTTGTTTATGCTTAAGAGAAAACGACAGAATTTGCTTCCTAAATCGATTAAGAGCAAGAATGTTGTGCGAAGGTCATGAAACTTGGAGGCAAAACCTTAACAAGTCACAATTTTGGCACAGAATCGGCACAAAAGCCTCAAAGTTAGTACTTGCTATCAATGTCAGGCTATAGAATTATGGCGCACCCGACAGGAGTCGAACCTGTGACCTCTGCCTCCGGAGGGCAGCGCTCTATCCAGCTGAGCTACGGGTGCGCATTGATTCACTAAGGAATCGGAAAGAGCCGGCATTATAGTGATCTCAGCAGATGCTGTCTAGCGCGCATCCCCCATTTATGCGGTTAGCAGCTAAGGTCAGTAAGCGCGATAGCTTTGATGCCGTTATCCCATAAACCGAGGTAGAGCATTGTTTCGGAGGCCCTTGGCACAAGCATCAAGCTTTTTACTCCGCCGCGACTGGTTTCATCTGACAAGTCATTTTCAACCCACGTTTCGCCGTTATCGGTACTGCACTCAACTATCAACGGTTGTTCAGCTGAAAGTTTGTCGTATTGCGCGGTATACAGCGTGCCGTCGTCGGCTAATACAACGTCCCAGTAAAATGTATGATCAACGTCGCCCATTGGGGTTTGCCATTGTTTGCCGCTGTCGGTACTCAACACAATGCCGCCTTCACCACTGAATAGCACAGTGGATGGCGTTAGCGGATGGACTAGGCCACCAATGAAAGTGGCTGGCGCAGGTAATAGTTCATGCCATTCTTGTACGGTACCGCTGCTCCGGTCGTAGCGTACCAAATAGCCATTCTCGACCGCACCTTGGCCACCAAACCAAACTTGTTGTCTTGGGCTATCGACATAAAGTAGGCGCAGTCCTGTGGCGAATCCGTCCCACTCGCCGTGCAGCAGTGTCCAGTTGGTAGCGGTCACGTCAGTCACGGCGAGCGATGTACTGCCTACTGCGTATAGTTGGTCGGTACCGGTGTCGTACGCTAAGTTGCGTATGGCGTCGTGAAATTCGCCACCAAAGTTGTGATCAATTTGCGTCCAGGTTTCGCCTGCATCTTGGCTGTGATAGAGCGGAGATGGTGCTGAATCATCGGCAATATCGTCGCGCTCAAATGCAGCCACGTAATAGCTCGGAGCAATAATGGCGACCCCTTTAACAGCCGTGTTGGTTGGGGAACGCAATTGCCACTGGGCATCAGGATGAGCTCGCCAATATAGCCCCGAGGTTGTGCCAGCGAGCTGCGATTCACCGTCTTGCGCCAAAAACTCAACGGTAACTTGATTGGCAAAGATAGTCTCCAGTTTTCCTGTAATCGGCGGAGTATCGGGTTTTTCATCAGTCGAGTCACCGCCGCAACCGGCGAGCACAAAACTGACGGCCAAAAGTAGACTTAATCGTAATTGTGTTGTCATCGTCCTTGTCCTTTTCAATTAGGATTATAGGCTAGACGTTCTAATTCTAAATTATGAAAATCGAAGCTAAAATCGGTAAACGGCGCAACGGCTTCCATTTGGGCACCGGTGACCTCATTCGAGCGGTTCACATTAAAATCAATATAGGCATCGGCTTCTAACAATGGCTCGTCCCAGCGCACTACAAAAGTATCGCCGTTGTAGTGCTCTAGTGTTCCTTTCAGCATTGGCGTGTGGGTAAAGTTAATGCGTAACTTCTTGTCCGCCATGCCAATATCCACCGCGCCGTACCATGCATCGTGGTAGCTGCCTACGTAACGCGTCAACGGCAACGCTTTGCGTACAACATCAAGCGTTGGCATTTTAAATTCGGCTTTGGCGTCCATAAACTCCCGGTATTTCTCACTTTCTTCCGCCACCCAATCACGATCTGTTAGCTCTAATAAATCTTCCAGCGCTTCTTGAGTGATAGCGGTTAATGCACCGAAGGCTTGTTGATTGCTCATCACGGTAATGGCGAAGTTGCGCTCGGGAATGATGGTTGTGAGTGAGAGCATGCCTAAAATGCCACCGCTATGGTAAACGTGCTTCACGCCATGCTCGTTTTTCACGAACCAACCAAGGCCGTAGCCACGGTAATGGGTGCCGTTCTCTGCAGCGCTAGCGCTTACCGACAGTGGCGTCACAACCTGCCACATGGCACGTTGCGAATCCGCACTGAATACTGATGAACCTGAAGAATTTGAACCTTGAGCGACCTGCGCTAGAAGCCATTTTGCGAAGTCATTGGCGTTGCTTGCCATAGCGCCTGCTGCTGCAAAATCTTCCAGATAATCCAGCGGGAAGCGGTGTAAGTCGTCATTCATTTCAATGGTGCCGACGGCGACATTAGAAACGTCTGACGGAATATTCGAATAACCAAGTACGGTGTCAGTCATGCCCAACGGTTCAAGTAGCGTTTCTCGCACATAATCGTTATATGACATGCCACTTGCGCGTGCGATCACTTCACCGGCGGTAACAAACATTAAGTTGTTGTAGGCGAACCGCTCACGCAGCCCAGAAGCAAACGGTACGTGGGCAAGCCCAGCCAGAATGTCGGCGGTGGATTTGTCAGTATTTGGCCAAATCATTAAATCGCCAGCACCGAGGCCTAAGCCAGAGCGATGGCTCAACAAGTCACGAATGGTCAGTTCGGCTGTAATGGCAGGGTCTGACAAACGAAATTCAGGAATGTGCTGAATGACTTTGTCGTCCCAATGAAGTTTCTTTTGCTCGACTAATGTGGCAAGCGCCGCTGCCGTGAATGCTTTGGTATGTGAGGCCACGCCGAATAGGGTGTCCGCAGTTACCGGTTCGCCGTTACCAATATCACGCACCCCGAAGCCTTCGGCCAAAATCACTTCACCATCTTTCACCGCAACCACAGCGAGCCCAGGAATATTAAATGCGCTCAACGCTTCTTCAGCGGTTGCACGAATTTCATCGGCAGATTGCCCAAACGCTGGCGCGGTTGAAAAGAGCAATACACCGAACACGAAACTGGCTAAGTGTTTGAGAGATAACGTCATGATGGTGTCCTAATTTGGGTTATTTTGCTGTCAATCAATCTAACCCTATCGGCACCATTTCGCAAACCACACTCAAGCGGTTTACCACCTACAACAATACCGCTCGAATAATCAAGCCGACGAGGGTGATGGTGATCACCCCGGCGGCCCATATGCCGATAAACCATAACCAGCGCTGCCAAGTTGGTTTAGTCATGGTAGCCACTATCTTCTTTCACTTTGCCGCGGAATACCCAGTACGTGTAGCCGGTATAAGCAAATATAATCGGCAGCAAAATGACCGCGCCAACTAACAAGAACGCCAAGCTATTATCTGGTGCCGCAGCTTCCCAGAGGGTGATTTGAAATGGGATTAAATAAGGGAAAATACTTACGGCAAACCCAATAAAGGCAATCAGGAATACACCAAGCGCCCATAAATAAGGGCGGCCTTCTTGTTGTTTGGTGAGTGAGTTGAGCAATCCGCCGCCAATGACAGCCAAGGCAAACGGCACCAACCACAGCCCAGCTGAGCCAGGCCAAGAAAGCCAGCGTTCTGCCACGTTTTCAAATGACGACACCAAATAAATACTCACGCCAGCAATGGCAAGAATTAATAAGATGGCACTGTTACGACCGTAGTTATAGGCACGCGCTTGTAATGGGCCGTCGGTTTTCATCACTAACCAAGTTGCGCCCAACAGCGCGTATCCCACACAAACCGCAATGCCCGCAAAGAGAGTGAACGGGCTAAGCCAATCAAACCAGCCGCCCGCATAGGCGCGGTCGGTTACCGCAATACCTTGCAACATAGCGCCGAGCATGATGCCTTGGCTTAACGCCGCCACCATAGAGCCGAGCATGAAGGCGCGATCCCACCAATGTTTGTTGGCTTTACTCTTAAAGCGGAACTCAAATGCTACGCCGCGGAATATCAGCCCCAATAACATCGCAATCACAGGCATGTAGAGCGCTGGCATTAATACCGAATAGGCTAAAGGGAAGACGGCAAGCAAACCACCACCGCCAAGCACCAACCAGGTTTCATTGCCATCCCAAACGGGGGCAACGCTGTTGACCATGCGGTCACGATATCTTTCTTCTCGTATCCATGGAAACAAAATTCCCATACCTAAATCGAAGCCATCGAGTGCGACATAGGCGAACACAGCAATAGCAATAAGAGCAGCCCAAATGAGTGCATAATCCATGGCTTAGTCCTCCTCGTGATACAGGCGCTCGGCGGCCATTGGCACGCGCGCGTATTCGGGAATATCGGTATGTTCAGGGCGACCTGCCATTTTCCGTATGATGTACACTGTGCCTGCGCCGAACACTAAAAAATACACCACAATAAAGGCAATTAAGCTGGCACCAACACCAACGGCATCAATGGGTGAAGCCGCATCACTCGTGCGTAGCAAACCATAAATCACCCAAGGCTGACGACCAACTTCGGTCACAATCCATCCTGCGATCACTGCGACGAATCCAAGTGGTCCCATCAATAGAGCGGCACGATGAATGGTGCGCGATTCATAAAGTTGGTTGCGTAGTCGTAAATACCCCGACCATAAGCCAATAAGCACCATCAGCACGCCAATGCCAACCATGATTCGAAACGACCAAAATACAATTGGAACTGGGGGCCATTCGTCGCGTGGAAAAGCGTCTAAACCAGTCACCGTGGCATCAATGTCGTGCTTCAATATCAAGCTGGCGAGACCGGGGATCTTAATCGCGTAATCCACTTCAGCGGTTTCTTCGTTTGGCAAGCCAAATAAATACAGCGGCGCTTGAGCCTCAGACTTGAAGTGACCTTCCATGGCTGCAACTTTCGCTGGCTGATGTTCTTGAGTGTTTAAACCGTGTAGATCACCAACAAAGACTTGTAATGGGGCAACAATCAGCGCCATCCACATTGCCATGGAGAACATTTTACGCGCCGCTTGTGAGCTCTTGTCTTTTAACAAATGCCAAGCGCCGACAGCGCCCACCACAAACGCAGTGGTTAAGTAAGCAGCTAGTAACATGTGCGCGAGTCGATACGGAAACGACGGATTAAATATCGCTTCAAGCCAGCTCGTTACAACGTACTGACCTTGTTCATTCATGGTGAAACCGGCAGGCGTTTGCATCCAGCTATTGACCGATAAAATCCAGAAGGCACTGATAGCGGTACCCACTGCAACCATCAGCGTCGCAAAGTAGTGTAAGCGCTCACCAACCTTGTTCATCCCGAATAACATGACGCCCAGGAATCCCGCTTCTAAGAAAAAGGCGGTTAGAACTTCATAGCCCATCAGCGGGCCAATAACTGGGCCAGCTTTATCGGAAAACACCGACCAGTTGGTTCCGAACTGATAGCTCATCACAATACCGGAGACCACACCCATACCAAATGCGACAGCAAAGATTTTCAGCCAGTAACGATAAAGCTTTTGGTACACTGGATTGCGAGTTTTTAGAAATAAGCCTTCAAGTACTGCCAAATAGCTGGCTAAACCAATGGTGAAGGCAGGGAAGATAATGTGAAAGGCAATGGTGAATGCGAATTGAAACCGAGCAAGCAATACCGCATCTGCCTGTGAGAACCAACTTTCGAACATCGTTCACCTCGTGGGTAGTATGTACCTTAGTCGAGATGAGTATAGGCGCTATTTTAGTGTGTTACGAACAATTAGCCTCCTGTAAGCAAGACAATAACTAATCATGCCCATACAAAATGTATGGCAAGGCGAGAACACGAGTATTTAACATGTATGTGACCCTTTTTGTTGCCGCATTATTATCCGCCACACTATTGCCTGGCTCATCGGAAGTTTTGCTGGCGACGCTACAAACGCAAGGTTATGCGGTGGGTTCGTTATGGTTAGTGGCAACGCTTGGCAATACGTTGGGTTCATGCGTGAACTACGCGCTCGGCCGTTATGCATTGCATTGGCAACATCACCGTTGGTTTCCGGTATCACCGACGCAATTAGAGAAAGGGCAGGCGTGGTTCGGGCGCTATGGGAAATGGAGTTTGCTACTAGCTTGGTTGCCTGTGGTTGGTGATCCTATCACCCTATTTGCGGGTATCATGCGGCTTCACCTCGGCGTATTTCTTATTCTCACTGCCATCGGTAAAGCCGCACGTTATGCGGTTATTCTTGGACTATTGCTCAGTATCAGCTGATGCGGTATAAGCCTTTGCAATGTCTGCTAGACGCGCATCAATGGTGGCGCGATCGAGCCATTGCCCCGCAACCATTACCCCTGCATTTTTAGCTAGCGTATCTGGTGTGATTAGTGGGTTCTCATTGAGCAAGATGAAATCTGCGCGTTGACCTTCAGCAATCGCTCCGAATTTATCTTTGCTCGCAAAATATTCACCCGCCGCAACCGTCGCGCTGTGTAATATGCCGGCTGTCGGAATGCCAGCGTCACGCAACATGCGAATTTCATGCATGGCTGAGAATCCTGGAACACTGAACAATTGCGGAGCGTCGGTACCAAAAATCATGGGTACACCACCGTCATATAACGCTTTGATGAGGCGCTGGCGGTTTTGCTGCTGCACCATGGCATTGTCTTGATTGAAGTAACCCAGCGTTGGCTCGGTTAGATAACTAAACCAACCGTCACGAACTTGCTGTGGTACATATTTAATTTCTGGATACGTCTTTAAAGCCTCTTTATCCGCCGCGCCGATAATGGTTGCCCACAGTGCTTGAGTTGGCACCACCGCGACGTTGTGGCGCAGTGAGAGGGCTACTAAATAATCGATCTCATATTTTGATGCGGCTCGATTGGTTGCATCAATAGCTTCAAGATAACCGTCAAGGTGGTCAATTGTGCGTTGACCAGCTTTTAAGGCTTCTTCTAAACCCACATCAGTCGGCACATGACCACCGAATTCCATGTTCGCATCACGCGCCGTTTTTGCCATGGCTTGGTATTCGGCCAGCGTTAATCCTGGATGCACTTTGAGTAAATCCCAGCCTTCATCGCGTTGATCAATGACGCGCTGTGTTGCCTGCTTTGGTGATTCAATGCTATTGCCGTTGAAGCTAGGGCCCGCTAAATAAAGTGTTGGGCCAATACGTTTGCCGTCGGCAATATCTTGTTTTAATTGCAGTTGATGCGGGTAACCGAGCATGCCGCGAACGGTCGTTACACCGTTGGCAACATACATAAACAGCACATCATCAAGGTAGCGGTCCGGATATTGACCGAAGCCACTCGCTGGCGGCACATGCCCATGCATTTCTGCTAAGCCGGCGAGCAAATACTTCCCCGTACCGTCAATATGTTGGTAATTTTCTGGCACCGACAAGCTTGCGGTATCACCAACGGCGGTAATACGGTCGCCTTCAACCAGAATCGTTTGATTGTTGCGCACCGAACCATCTGTGCGAGTCAGTTCAACAACATTGACCCCGTGAACGGCATAACCACTTGGCTTAACTGCTTGCGGAGCCAATTCTGCCTGAGGTTGGCAGGCACTAACGCCGGCTAACAACAGCAGTGTGAAAGCACGAATAATGTAACGTTGCATACGAGGTTACCTTTTCTTAAGAAAGTAGAATGTAGTGTAGTCAAAACCTGTCAATGCGCAGGCGTTGTTTATCGCATGAACAAATAAGCTAATCGGATTTATACTCGCATCCGCGCCAAAATGCTTTAGTCTGAACTCAATAAATTCAATAGAACAACGATAAAGGATCAACCATGCGACAATTTATAATTCCTATGGTGCTGGGTTTATCAGCATTAACCACGCAACTAATGGTTGCGCCAGCAACCGCGCAAGAAGCCGCAAAAACCCTTCAAGCGGAAGATATTTTTGCGTTGGAGTGGGCGAATGATGTGCAGATTTCGCCAAACGGCCGCTACGTGGTATACGTGCGCCACGGCTTTGACATCATGAAGGACAACACCAAGCGCGCGCTATGGTTGGTGGATACCGAAACTGGTTCGCATACGCCACTGTTTGATGATCAGCATTCCTACAGTAATCCAAGCTGGTCTCCAGATGGTTCAAAATTAGCGTTTAGCTCAAATCGAGATGGTCGCAATCAGATTCATGTGTATTACATGGCAACAAAAACCTCAAGCGCGATTACTGAAGTTACCGAAAGCCCCCGTCAATTTTCATGGTCTCCAGATAGCAAGCACTTGGCATTCTTGATGAACGTTGCAGCCGAGAAAACCGAATACGCAAAAGCGGTTAAAAAACCGAAAGCGCCAAAAGGTGCGAAGTGGGCGAAGCCACCAGTCATTGTGGAGCGCACGTACTATCAACGTGACGGTGCCGGTGTACTTCCTGATACCTATAGTCAAATTTTCGTGGTGCCAAGTGATGGCGGTTCAGCGCGTCAACTAACCAGCGGTGATTTTAGTCACAACGGGCCGTTAGCTTGGGTAGATGGCGGTAAAGCACTTGTCTTTAGTGCCAATCGTAACGACGACTGGGAATACCAAGTCAACGAATCTGATTTGTGGAAAGTTGCCGTGCAAGATGGCGCTTTGACCCAAGTGACCGATATGCCAGGACGTGAATGGTCGCCAGTCACTTCACCAAATGGTGAGCAACTGGCATTTTTGCATCGTGGCAATGAAGCCATTCCATATCACAATGCTAAGTTGCGGATTATGGATCTTGACGATAACGACCAGCGTGAACTGCTCAGCGACTTTGATCGCTCAGTTGATAGCCCGCAGTGGATCAGCAATGACCGCTTAGCCATTCAATATGCCGATCGTGGTCGTTACAAGCTCGCTGAAGTTCGTTTTAATGGCAACAGAAATGAGTGGGTGGATGACGTTGGTGGTGTTTCGGTCAGTCGTCCATACATGAGCGGGATGTTCTCTGTTGCCGCAGGTGGTGACAAAATTGCCTACACGCGCGGTTCAAGCTATCGCCCAGCAGATGTCGCGGTGTTTGATATTCCACGTCGCGGCGCGGCCAAACCACAAAGCTTTACGGCGTTGAACGACGATGTACTCGGCCATCGCAAGCTGGGTAAAGTGAATGAGTTCACCTACAACTCAAGTTATGACGATACTGAAATTCATGGTTGGTACATCACGCCACCAGACTACGATCCGAATAAAAAATATCCGCTGTTGTTAGAAATTCATGGCGGTCCACACTTAGCTTACAGCCCGATGTTTGCTGCCGAGCAACAACGCTATGCTGCAGAAGGCTATATTGTGTTCTACAACAACTACCGTGGCAGCACGTCGTACGGTGCAGAGCATGCACTGAAGCTCGACGGATTTTATTCATCAGAGCGCGATCACGCAGACCATATGTCAGGCATTGATGTGTTAATTGATAAGGGCATGGTTGATCCAAATAACCTGTTTATTGCCGGTGGTTCAGCAGGTGGTATCGCAACTGCTTATGCGGTTGGCTTGACGGATCGTTTCAATGCTGCAGCGGCAACGAACCCGGTGATTAACTGGATTAGTAAGACGCTGACCGCAGATAGTTACTTAGGCCAAATCACCAATCAGTTTCCAGCAATGCCGTGGGAAGACTACGCGCACTATTGGAAGCGTTCGCCGCTATCTATGGTGGGTAAAGTCAATACGCCAGTGATGCTGTTTAGTGGTGAAAATGATCGTCGCGTACCGATGTCTGAAATTGAGCAGTTCTATCAAGCATTGCAGTTACGCAAAGTAGATACCGCGATGGTACGTGTTCCGGATGCATCGCACGGGGTAACCGCGCGTCCATCAAACATGATTGCGAAAATTGAGCACACGCTGGCGTGGTTTAAGCTTTATCACAAGAAATAAACTTCACAGTAACGTGTGAACATCATGGTTGCGACATTGTATTTTTTGATATGATGTCGCAACTTTTTTTTGTGATTCATTAAGTGACGGGGCAGAGCATGGAACGATTCATTGAGAACCTAATGTACAGTTTGCGTTGGTTATTGGCGCCAATTTATTTGGGTTTGAGTCTCGCGGTGTTACTTCTTGGTGTGAAATTCTTCCAAGAATTGGTGCATGTATTTCCCAACATTCTTGAAATCAAAGAAGTCGATCTTATCCTCCTGACCCTGACGCTCATTGATATTGCATTAGTCGGTGGATTGCTGGTGATGGTGATGTTAAGCGGTTACGAAAACTTTGTCTCCACGCTGAACATCAACAACGACACAGAGAAGCTTTCGTGGTTAGGCAAAATTGATTCAGGTGGTTTGAAGAACAAAGTGGCGGCTTCAATCGTCGCAATTTCATCTATTCACTTGCTAAAAATATTTATGAATGCGCAAAACATCGACCACGAAACAATCAAATGGTACGTGATTATTCACCTAACGTTTGTTGGTTCGGCGTTTGCGATGGGCTACTTAGACAAAGTAACCCGTAAACAAGGTGATTTTTAACGACTGTTTCGCGGCACGCGCGCTGATACATTGGTGAGTAAATCGTAGCTAATGGTACCAGCGTGTTTTGCCACCCGCGCAACACTCAAGTTCGGTCCCCATAATTCCGCTTCATCGCCTACGACAATTTCTGCAAAGTCGGTGACATCAACGGTAATCATATCCATGGAAACCGTGCCGGCAAGCGGTACTTCATGGCCACAAATCACGACCGGCGTGCCGTTTTTCGCATGGCGTGGATAGCCATCGGCGTAACCAATCGCAATTGTGGCGATACGGCTAGGGCGTTCGGCTTTCCAGGTACCGCCATAACCAACCGTGTCACCTTTGGCGACTTCACGAATGGCAATAACTGGCGCAATCAGGCGCATCACCGGTTTTAACGGTTCTGGTAGTGGCAGTGCTTTCTCTACTGGGTTATCGCCATACAGCAAAATGCCCGTGCGTATCCAGTGGCCGTTGTGCTGCGACATATCAATCGCTGAACTCACCAGCGCTGCCGAGGTCGCAAGGCTCATATCTAATTTTGATTCAGTTTGAGCGCAGACATCTTCAAACAGCTCTAACTGCTTGTCGTTTAATGGGTGTGCTTGCTTTTCTGCGTTGGCAAAATGTGACATTAACGTCACGCTACCCACTTGTGGCGAAGCTTTTAATTCATCGTTAACGCGTTGGATGTCAGCTGGCGCCCAGCCTAATCGATGCATGCCGGTATCAACCTTGAGCCACACTGACAATGGACGAACAAGGCGTGCCATTAAAATGGCATCGAGTTGCTGCTGTTGATGCACCACGGGTTGGAAATTGTAGTGCGCACAAACCGGTAGTTCAGCTTCACTGAAACAACCTTCAAGCAGCACAATAGGGTGTTGGAATCCTGCGTTTCGGATCACAATGGCCTCGTCAATAAAGGCGACCGCAAAAGCATCCACGTGCTCGCTGATTGCTTCAGCAACCGTAAGAACACCATGTCCGTAGCCATCAGCTTTCACTACACCTAATAAGCGTGCTTGGCCAGCTAACTGGCGCGCAATACGGGCATTATGATGTAAAGCATCGCGATCGATTTCAGCGCGAGTAGGGCGAAAGTGCACACCATTAGTCATATTGTGCCCCTAGTTTTGTCGCGATGAGCTCAATCACGCAGTGATACAACATAGAACAGCTTCCTTAAATCATCATCAAGCTAGCAATAACATATAAAATCAGTGTGGCAGCACCCGCGGTTAACGCATAAGGCAGTTGCGTGCGCACGTGCTCGAGTAGGTCGCACCCAGAAGCCAAAGCTGATACTGCCGTGGTATCTGAAATTGGTGAACAATGGTCACCAAATACACCACCACCTAATACGGCAGCCAATAGCAGCGGTGCTGGCAAATCAAGCGCGATAATCATTGGCGCCGCAATAGGAATCAAAATTGCAAAAGTTCCCCACGACGTGCCGGTGGTAAACGATATCAGAGCCCCAGTTAAGAATAGCATCGGCGCAATTAAGTAAAGCGGTAGGAAGTCACCGACTAAGTTTGCCAAAAAGATGCCGGTACCTAACTCACGCAGGCTGCTACCAAGAGCCAATGAGAGCAGAACGATACTGACTAGAGGCAATAACTCGCTCATGCCCTTAAAGCCGATATCAACCAGTTGTTGATGACTATTGCGTCGGCTAACCAACAACATGATATACGCCACCACACACGCCAGCGCCGTTGCATAAAGAACCGATTTTGAGCCGTCGCCTTGGGTAATATCGCCGCCACCGGTGCCAAACATAAAGGCAACCATGCCAAATACCATGACCGCTAGCGGCACCAACATGTAGCGCGCTTTACTGTCACTTGGGACATGTTCTGGAATATCTTGATGCGGTTGCGGTTGCTGCTCAACGGTGCGCATTGGCCCGTATACTTTGCCCGAAAAAGCCGTATAAAACACGATGCTCAGTGTAACGAGCGCGTAAAAGTTATAAGGAATGGTAGCCCAAAGCGTGCTGACCGATGAACCAGGCAAACCCTGTTGTTCAATCATGCCAAGCACGTAGGCACCCCATCCGTTCAGTAATATCAAAATACACACTGGGGCGCTGGTGCTATCAATTAGGTACGCTAGGCGTGCGCGGCTCATGCCAAGTTTTTCAAACAACCCACGTGACAAAATACCTGCCGTAAGCACACTCAAATTGGACTCAATAAATACAAAAACACCGGTAAACACGGTCATTAAACTGGCGCTGCGCTTGGTTTTACCCAAACCGCGCGCAAGTAATGTTTCTACCGTTGCCGCAACACCACCGGATTCGCGGATGTAGGCGAGTAGCGCACCTACCATCAAACTAAAAACCAAAATGCGGGTGTTACTGGCCGAACCGAAAACGGCAACAATGCGTTCAATGGTCGCGGTAAAGGCCAGTAAAATTGACTCGCCACTTTGCACAGTCAGTAGCAATTCAGACGTCATAATGGCGAGTAGTAGTGCGACAATGACTTCTTTTCGCCAAAACACCACCAAAATGGCGACAAGTGGTGGTAAAACAGACATCCAACTCATAGGAATGGCCTTTTGTTGTTATTGTTCGGCTTCAATGACAGCTTAGATAAAAGCTATTTGTTAATAGTGCCAAGGCTTCGTGATTTATGCAATTTCTACCCGTGAATTATGACATTGCGCAATAAAAACGACTAACGCTATTGCAATTCAAATGCGAATCGTTATCATTAGCGAAATCATTTAGGTCGCTCTATTTTGGGGAGAAGTCATGCGCCTTAACGCTTTAACGCTAGCTGTTACTACAGCATTGATCACCACACCACATATATCTTTCGCACAAGATACATCGACAGCCGTTGATGAAGTGATTCAAGTATCTGCAACCCGCACCTCGCAGCCAGCGAGCAGCATTGCTGCAACAGTTACTGTGATTGATGGCGAGGAAATTCGCGAACAGCTGGCTGTCGCAGACTCATTGTCGGATGTTCTTGGTAATTTAGTTCCTGCCTTTTCACCATCACGCCAAAAGCTCACGAGCGCAGGCGAGACGTTACGTGGGCGTGAACCACTCTATTTAATTGATGGTGTGCCACAGTCCAACCCATTACGTAATGGGTCACGCGCAAGCTATACCATTGACCCGCTGATGATTGAGCGCGTTGAAATTATTCACGGCGCTAGTGCCATTCAAGGTATGGGTGCAAGTGGCGGTATTATTAATATCGTGACGAAATCAGCAACGAACGGCTCAGAACAAGAATTTGTAGCAGGCTTAACAACCTCACCAGAAGAAGTTAGCGATGGTTTGAGCTACCGCGCAGGTTATTTAACGCGCCACGTATCAGGCGATTGGCAGGTTGTTGCTGGCGCGCAGTTGCGTAGCACTGGCATGTACGTAGACGGCAATGGTGACTTCATTGGTACCGATGTCACCCAAGGTGATACCCAAGATTCTGAAAGCTTCGATTTGTTCACCAAAGTCGGCTACAACATCGACGACCAACAGCACATTGAATTGATGGTGAACTACTTCAACTTGCAAGGTAACGGTGATTTTTCACCGATGACTGGTAACCGAGCTGAAGGTATCGCTGCCATTTCTGTGAAACAGCCAAGCGAAGGTGACCCAGCTGAAAACAAAGTCACGACTGCTACGTTAACTTATAAAAATAAATCAGTGTTAGGCGCTGATTTGAATTGGCAAGTGTTCTTACAAGACTTCTCGGCACTATACGGTGGCGGACGCTATGCCACCTTCCAAGATCCTGCTTATGGCGACGATATTTTCGATCAATCACGTAACGACTCGAACAAGTTCGGTTCACGTTTAACGATGAATTGGAATGCGTTAGCAGATTCGCCGGTTGATTTAAGCGCCGGTGTCGATTACTTGCGTGACACAACCTTCCAAGAACTGGCTCAAACCAACCGTAAGTGGGTGCCAGAAACAACGTTCGATAACTGGGCACCCTTTGCACAATTGCGTTATCAGCAAGATGGACTCACCGTCAGTGGTGGTTTGCGTTACGAATATGGCAAGCTCAATGTCGATGATTTCACGACGCTCTACACTTATAACAGCACCTTTGTTGAAGGTGGCGAACCATCATTCAATGAATTATTACCAAACCTCGGTGTGGTCTATGCCTTTACTGACTCAGTGCGTGCGTTTGCGAGTTACTCAGAAGGTTTTAGCATGCCTGATGTTGGTCGTGTGCTGCGTGGTATTAATACCCCTGATTTAAGTGTTGATAGCTTCTTAGATCTGCAGCCGGTGATTGCCGATAACCGTGAAGTGGGTGTTGAATATCGTGGTCAAGCGATTCGCACAAGCCTCAGCTATTTCACTTCTGAGTCAGATTTAGGCGCACGTTTACAACCAAACGAAGATGGCATTTTCTCAGTTGCTCGTGAGCGCACTGAAATTGACGGTATCGAGTTCTCAGCAAGCTATGCACTGTCGAACACCACCAGCTTTGATTTGAACTATGCAGATACCGACGGTGAATATGATAGCGACGCCGATAACGTGGTCGATACACAATTGGGTGGCCGTAACATTGCACCACGTCGTATGAATGTAAGCTGGCAGCAGCAATGGACCGATATGGTCAACACGCGTCTGCAAGTAAACCATTTATTCGACCGTGATATCTACACCGGTGAGCAAGCCATCAATAATTTTGAAGGCTATCAAACCGTTGATTTGCAGATGAACTACGATTCACCAGATTACGGTTTGTTCACTGTGGGTATCGAGAACCTATTGGATGAATATTACCTGACCTATTATGCGCAAACTGCTGGTGCTGATCGCACTAACTTTGCTGGTCGTGGCCGTACAGTGAGCATCAATTGGTTCTATCAATTCTAACCAAGCTGCATCGCTGGTTCGGCTTATTCTTTGGCATATGGCTCGTGCTCGTCGCTTTGACGGGCACGTTGCTATTATACAAAGTCGAATTATTGCAGTGGCGCTATCCACAGTTGCAGCTCGAGCAATTGCCGACTGAACAAACTGCGGCTGAGGTTTTTGACCGCTACGACGATGGCTATGCCTACATGCCGCGCGAGGCGAATCCGTGGCTTGAAATTGTTACGCCATCGGGAGCACGCCATTACTATAATGCGAACGGCGAACAAATACTCGAACGCCCGTACTTAAGTGACCTTGTGGGCATCATGGTGGAATTCCATCACCATTTGTTGCTCAAAGAACTGGGTAAAGACTTACTTGGTTATATCGGTTTCGCCGGATTACTTCTTGTTATCACGGGCATCATTCGTTGGTGGCCGCGTCATTGGTCTCGGCGATTATTGACCATTCGCTGGGTATGGCCGTGGCATCGAAGTTTTGCTAGCTCCTTATTTCAGTTACATAAAGTGATTGGTAGCGTCTTATTTTTGCCGGTATTCATCGGCATGCTTACCGGCACCGCCATTATGTATGCTGCGGCAGTGAGCGCTGGCTTAACGGCACTAGCGCCCGAGCAACAACCGCAACCGATGACGGCGCAGCAATGGCAGCAAGTAGCACCGGCGCATAATTGGCAGCAACGCTTTGACCGCGCGCGCCAATTATTACCTGAACATCAACCGCAACTTGTTTCGTTGTCGAACCTGAGTTTGCGTATGACGTTTCCGGGTGAATGGCATCCAAATGGTCGCAGCCATGTGCAATTTGATGCAGAGACTGGCGCGGTCACTAGCGTTTACGATTTACGCTACGATAGTAAAGGCTACCAAGTCAGCCAGATGATTTTCCCAGTTCATGTTGCCGCCGTTGGCGGCTTAGCTTGGTTTATCGTCGTGCTTTTAGGCGGTTTAGCGTTAATTATTTTGCCGGTTAGCGGCATTTATTTTTGGTGCTGGCGTCAGTACAAAAAACGCTGTAGGTTGTAGAAATTCCTGCAACCTATTTGAGTCGTGAGAAGTTCGTTGTGACCACTAAAATTGCCACGCTTGGCCCCGCCGGTACATTTTCAGAGCTTGCCGCTCGTGATTTTGCCAAACGCTACAGCAGTAGTGACATTGCTTTTTATTCCACTCTTCGACGCACAATTGATGCGCTAGAGCAGGGTGCCGATATTGTTGTGGTGCCAATTGAAAACATTGTTGAAGGCATTGTCTCGCCGGTTGTAGATAGTTTTGTACGCAAGCCATTACAAATTATTGCCGAAGTTTCGATTCCAGTGCGTTTTTCAGTGGTCATGAATCATCCTGAGCCACAGCGATTGTTCGCGCAGTTTGTTGCGCAAGGTCAGTGCAGCGAATGGCTCACGCGGCATGCGCCCGATATTGTGACAACTGCAAGTAATACCGAAGCACTCGCTTTATTGTTGGCAAGCAACGAACCTGCGGCGGCACTTATTCCAGAGCATTTACTTGAATCAGAAAATACGGCGTCACAATCCTTTGCCAAGGTTGTGCATGACGTCACTGATTTCGCCCACAACGTCACTCGCTTTGTGGCATTGCAAGCAGCGCAACCACTCGCATTACCGAATCACGCCAGCGTTTATAAATCTGCTGTCGTGATTGTTGATGATGCCGATCACCCAGGGCTGCTTTTAGAGCACCTGCAAGCGTTTGCGGTACATCAGGTTAACTTGCTGTCGTTGGTCTCGCGTCCAACCGGGCAAAAGTTTGGTCAATATCACTTCTTTATTGAATTTGAAGGGCACTTGCAACATAACCAAGTGCAAGCGGCACTTAGCGCTATTAAGCTGCGTAATCGAGTTATTGAACTGGGTAGTTATACTTATTCTAGCTCAAGCTCCAGTTGTAATTGATCGTCGGGATCTGGCAGTGCAACGCTGATACCAACTAGGCGCACCCCGCGGTGATTGCGGCGTTCCCATGCCTCACGCACTAAATGATAAAACAAGCTCGGCGATGCGGTTTGTGCGGTTCGCGATACTGTTGTTTGTTGGAAGTCACTAAATTTTAGCTTCACCGTTTGGTTTTTAATGTGGGTTTGTTGCCAGCGAGACACTCGCAATCGTTTCATAAGTTGTGGTAATAAAATTTCGTCAACAAACTGTTCTACCTGGCGTAATTGATGAAAGTCGCTGGGAAGCGTTTCTTCAACACCAACACTTTTTCGAATGCGCTCAGTAACCACTTGTCGCGGGTCAATGCCTTGGCAGCGTTGATATAACAACCACCCTGCTTTTTCACCAAGTAACTCTTGTAAGCGCTCAATGCTAGCGTTCTGGATATCACGCCCAAGGAAAAATCCCGAGTAATTCAAACGCTCCAAACTTTTAGGGCCAACGCCAGGAATACGTCTGAGTTGCAATTTAGCCAAATAATCCTGCACTTGCTCAGGCGCGACAACAAACTGACCATCTGGTTTGTTCTCCTCACTGGCGATTTTCGCCACCATTTTTTGGTTCGAAATGCCGGCAGAAGCGGTCAATCCCATTCCCCGCAGCGTATGTCGGATACTTTCCATGGTGATGCTGGCGCTGCCCTGATAAAGCGTGTTGTCGGTTAAATCCAGATAAAATTCATCAATTGATGCTGGCTCGACAATTGGCGTTGCCTCAGCGAGCACTTGAAACACTTGCTTCGACAATTCCCGATAGTAACCGTGATCGGGGGCCACGAAATGTAGTTCCGGACAAAGTCGCCGCGCATGCGCACCACTCATTGCGCTGCGAACGCCATATTGGCGTGCTAAATAATTAGCTGTTGCCACAACCCCGCGCTCACCGCCACCGCCTACAGCGAACGGCCGGCTCTTTAAGCTTGGGTCGCGTAAAACCTCGGCGCTTGCAAAAAAAGCATCGAGATCTAAAAGTGCAATTTTACGCGTATTATCTAGTGTGTTATCTGACATAGCATGGAAGTGTTTAACCTTGGACGGAATCTGGCTATAATCGCAACAACGAACCGAGCTAGCAAGCTCATCAGCTTATACAGGAGTCCACTGTGAACGTACTGAAAGTCGTAAAATCAAGCCGTATTTGGGTTGCTGCACTGGCATTAACCGTTGGTAGCGCAAGCGCCGCTATGTTGCCACAACAAAGCAACGATGACATTAAAGAGCGTATTGCTCCAATTGCTCAGGTGCGAGTGGCTGGTGCAAACGCAGCAGCGAGTGGCGGTGGTGCAGCCAGCGCACGTTCTGGTGATGCAGTTTACAACAAATTCTGCGTAGCTTGTCATACTTCAGGCGTGTTAGGTGCACCAAAAATCAATGATGCAGCAGATTGGGAACCGCGCCTAGCACAAGGTATGGATACCGTATTGAAGCATGCGATTGAAGGTTATAATGCAATGCCGCCAAAAGGTACGTGCAACGATTGTACTGATGAAGAAATTCAAGCTGCAATTGACTATATGATTGCTGAGATTTAAAGAAAAACTTCTTAAATTCACAATAGTTATATTCAAAAGAACCGCTTCGGCGGTTTTTTTGTGTCTGTAATTTGAGCAAAACACTTTTCTAACTTGTTGATGAAAGATATACTCAAGCGTTGTTTTTACTAAATGTTTACATAACTTTTATTAGTAATAGCTGTTCTAAAAACACTCGGCGCTTCACTAACTATATAAAAAGTAAATAAAAACTAAAAATATGCAGCAGCCAAATGAGCTTGTGAAAAAGCAAAAGGAAATTGCGCGATTGCGTAAGGCTGTTGCACGTCTGCAAGATCTTGCTCTGAAATATCGCCAATCAGAAGTTATCCAAAAGGCTCTCTTTAAAATTTCCGAACTGGCGTCGTCAGTTACCGACATGCAGCAATTCTACCAGTCGGTGCACAATATTATTGGCGACTTGATGGTCGCGAAGAACTTCTTTATTTGTTTGTATGACCAAGCCGAAGATACCGTTCAGTTCGTCTATTTTGTCGATGAGTACGATGATATTCCGTCGCTAGAATCAATACCTGCTGAACTTTTAGGCAAAGGTTTGACTGGTTATGTCATGCGCACCGGCAAACCATTTTTATACGATACGGAAGTTTTCAAACGCTTATTAGCCAGCGGCGAGATTCGCGATCTTGGCGCTGCGCCGGTTGATTGGTTGGGTGTACCATTACACTCAGATAATCGTGTGATTGGCGCCATGGTTGTTCAAAGTTACACCGAAGAAGTGCGGTATAGCGAAGCCGACAAAGAGCTATTTATGTTCGTGTCGCAGCATATCGTTAATGCTCTTGAGCGGGTACGTCAGCGCGAACTCATGCAAGCCGAGATTGAACATCAAACAGCGCGACTTCGACAGATTAATGACGATTTAAAAACGGAAATTGCCGAACGTGAGCGAGCACAACAATTAAGTTCGGTTCTATTTTCTATTTCTGAGGTGACGAACACGTCAGACTCCATGAAAAGCTTTTATGAGCAATTGCATCGTCAAATCGGGCAATTGATCAATAACGACAACTTCTTCGTGGCGTTGTTAGACGATGATAAGAAGTTTCTTGAATTCCCATACTACGTCGATGCCTTTGACAACAATTTACAGAAGAAGCGGCCGTTGGCGCGAGGCATGACAGAATATGTTATTCGTCATAAAAAGCCGGTGTTCATTGAAAGCGATAAATATTCTGAACTTATCTCTTCTGGCGAAGTAGAGGGCTCTACAAGTTACTATGGTACGCAGCCGACGCAGTGGCTGGGTTCGCCGCTTGTCGTTGATGACGAAGTGATTGGCGTTTTGTCCGTGCAAACCTACAGCGAAAAGGTAACCTACAAACAGGACGACCTTGAACTGCTTAACTTCGTTTCACAGCACGTCGCGGTAGCTATTGAGCGCCGTCGCAATGCCGATGAAGTGCGCCGCGTAAATGCGTATCTTGAACGCAAGGTAGCCGAGCGTACCGAAGAACTGGTTAGCGAGATTGAGCGTCGTAAAAAAGTTGAAGAAAAGCTGTTCTATGATGCCCACCATGATGCCCTAACAGGTTTACCAAACCGCTCGATGTTCACTGAACGTTTACAGCAAACCTTAAAACATAAGCGCCGCTATCCACATCATAATTTTGCCGTATTGTTTGTCGATCTTGATCGCTTTAAAGACATCAACGATACGCTTGGGCATTCAGCGGGCGATGAATTTTTGCTTGAAGCGAGTCGTCGTATTGGTGAGTGTATTCGTGACAACGATACCATTGCACGCTTGGGCGGCGACGAATTTGTTATTCTTCTCGATATGATTCGTCATGTCGACGATGCTTGTGACATCGCTTCGCGCATTATAGAAAAAATGAAACTGCCTTTTGTGTTTGGTGAAAGTGAGCATTACTCAGGCGCCAGTGTTGGTATTGCTGAATGCAAATCGCGTAATGATTCAGCCGAACGGTTGCTGCGTGATGCCGATGCCGCCATGTATCAAGCTAAGAGCATGGGGCGTGGTCGTTACGTGGTATTCGATGAGAGTATCCACAAAGATTTAGTGGCGTCATTAAACCGTGAGACCGAGTTGCGTCATGCACAATTCGACCAAGACTTTATCCTGCAGAAATTTACGGTACACGAACTCGGAAAAAATCAACCGGTTGCTCAAGAACTACTGCTGCGTTGGCAACGTGATGACAGCTTATTACCGGCGGATCGCTTCTTAGCGATTGCCGAGAAAACTGGCATGACAATGGCGCTTGACCAATGGATGCTCACTCGCTGTTGCGAACTGCTTGCTTGTGATGACGAAGCATTACCGGTTTACGTTAGTATTTCCGCGAAACATTTATTTAAATTGGCCGATGTGAAAGCCATTCAGGAAATTATCACCGATTCGGGTGTGGCACCTGAGCGATTGATTCTTGAATTCAGTGAAACCGAGTTGCATGACAACTCGAAGCGTCAGTTAAGCTGTTTACGTCAGCTTGCCGATTTTGGGGTTGGCTTAGCACTCAACGATTTTGGTCGTAGTGCCGGTGCGTTGCAATACATTCTGAATTATCCGTTCACGCACGTGAAGCTTGATCCGCGCTTTGTGGCGGATATTGCGACCAGTCAACGGGCGCAAACCATGGTGCGCAACGTGGTGCACTTGTGCCGCGATTTAGGCATTGAAATTTCAGCTTCAGGAATTGATACCACTGACCAGCAAAAGGCCTTAGTACATAATGGGGTGAATGTGGGGCAGGGATCACTGTTTGGGGAACCCGAACAGGTAAAGTCACCATTGCAGGACGAGCCGACTCAAGAGCAGTCGGCAGGAACGGCGTAACCTCTTCTTAATCTTCCATAGCTTTACGCAGCAGCGCTAAACCGCTTGCGCGAGCAGTTTCACGCGCTGCTTCATTCGCCGCCGCTTGTTCTTCCCACTCTAAATCATCTTGCGGTAGTTCATACAAAAATCGACTTGGTTCAGGGCGCATCACATCCCCATATTGGCGTCGTTCTTTGGCCATGGTGAATATTAATGATTGCTGCGCTCGGGTAATACCAACATAGGCCAAACGCCGCTCTTCTTCGACCATTCCTTCATCAATGCTGGACTGATGCGGGAGCAAACCTTCTTCCATACCAACCATAAATACGTGCGGAAACTCGAGGCCTTTAGAGGCGTGCAACGTCATCAATTGAACTTGGTCGCCTTGTTCTTCTTCTTCGTTGCGGGACAACATGTCACGTAAACAAAGCTTGGCAACAGCTTGCTCAAGTGTCACCGCCTCGTTCTCGTCATCGCCTTTCAGCATTTCGGTAACCCAGCGCATAAGCTCGCTGACGTTTTTCCAACGCATTTCGGCGGCGCTCACGCTTGGGCTACTTTCATACAGCCACTCTTCGTAACCAATCAGTTTTAGCAGGTCAAACAAGGCTGATGCAGCTTCCGGCGCATGGTCGCAGCGACGCGCAGCTCGTTTCATGAAATCGACAAAATACTGCACCGATTGATATTCTCTGGCCCCCAAACGGGTTTTCAAGGCTTGATGATCGGCTGCTTCAAACAAACTAACATGCAGCTCGTGCGCGAGTTCGCCAACTCGCTCGACAGTATGTGGACCAATACCGCGTTTTGGAACATTGATAATGCGAATAAACGCCGTGTCGTCACTGGGGTTCACCAACAAACGCAAATACGCCATCACATCTTTGACTTCCGCGCGCGCGAAAAAGCTTTGCCCACCGGTCATGCGGTAGGGAATACGGTTGCTCATCAAGGCTTTTTCAAACACGCGAGATTGATGATTGCCGCGATAAAGCACCGCAAACTGGTGATAGGGGGTTCGCTCTAAAAAGCGGCGACGAACAATTTCAGCAACCACACGTTCTGCTTCATGTTCCTCATTGCGCCCGTAAATTACACGCAGCGGCACCCCGTACTCCATTTCGGAAAACAGCTTCTTATCGAATACGTGCGGGTTGTTCTCAATGAGAATGTTTGCTGCTTTAAGAATACGCCCGTGTGAGCGGTAATTCTGCTCGAGTTTAATCACATGCAGCTTCGGGAAGTCTTTTTGTAGCAATGCTAAATTTTGCGGTTGTGCACCACGCCATGAATAGATTGACTGGTCATCGTCGCCTACCACGGTAAAGTTAGCTCGCTCGCCCACCAGTAACCGCACTAATTCATATTGGCTGGTATTGGTATCTTGATACTCGTCGACTAGCAAGTAATGGAATTTGTTCTGCCAGCGCGCCCGAGCTTGGTCGTTGGTTTTTAATAAAAGCGTTGGCAGCAAAATCAGATCGTCGAAGTCTATCGCGTTACACGCTTTCATGTTTTGCTGATAACGGCGATAAAACTCTGCGAACATTTGCTCATCGGCCTGCTGCGCCTGGTTCAGCACTTGATCAGGGCTTAGCATCGCATTTTTCCAATTACTGATTTGGCTTTGCAGCAGTTTTAGAAGATTCTTATCGCCATCCAGCTCAGGTTCAGTAAGCGCCTTCAGTAGCGCAAAGGAATCTTGATCATCAAACAACGAGAATCCAGCCTTCATATTCAGTTGGCTGACTTCTTTACGAATAATCGTCAGGCCAAGGGTATGAAATGTGGAAACAGTTAATCCGCGAGTATATTGACGACCAAGCGTTTGGCCTACGCGCTCTTTCATTTCACGCGCGGCTTTATTGGTAAAGGTAACCGCCGCAATATGCCGTGCCTGATACCCACAACGCTGAATTAAATGCGCAATTTTCTCAGTAATCACACGGGTTTTTCCGCTACCGGCGCCCGCCAATACCAACACCGGCCCTTCGATGGCTTTCACGGCTTCTTGCTGGCGGGGGTTCAATAGCATGAATAAAAAGGCCTTTGACTGATCGGTTCGATGAATGAGCCGCAGATTTTACCGTAAACTCCTGCTAAGCTAAAAGGTAATTACTCTGAATTGATTTTTAGTGGCTTAAACATTTCAAAAAAGAAGTACAAACGGAAACATTATGGACCCGAAAAAAATTGAAGATATTGCGCGTCAGATTAACGAAAGTATTCCAGCTGGTGTCAAAGACTTTGCCGGTAACATCGAACAGCGCGTGAAAACCGTATTGCAACAGCAGCTTGGCAAACTTGATGTGGTGACTCGCGAAGAGCTCGATGTACAACAACAACTTTTGCTACGTTTGCGTCAGCGCGTTGATCAGCTTGAGCGTGAACTCGAAGCAATGAAACGCGATATCGACGACGAATCGTAATCTCGGCTTATTCAGCAGACCGGCACTGCGCCCACGTGGGTGCGGTGCTAACTGTTTCAATGGGCATGGGTGGCAGCGCAGCGCTCGCCTTTGCTACTCGCGCTTCATACTCAGACAGACTTAATTCATTGCGTAATATCTGATTCACATCCCGATTAATGAAATACGCGAATGTTCCGATGTTATAAAGCGCCGAGTTCTTTTCTTCGCGCACTAATGCCGTCGCGTTACCATTTAACTGATTTAAACAACAGTCTTCTAATTTATTTACCAGTGTTCGGGTAATTGAATCAGGCACTTTCATGTTGTCTGGGTCACTTGCGTAGGCGCGTAATCCCTCAATTTGCTCATAAGCTTCAGCAGCGACAGCAATGGCTTGCTGAAGTAGCATCGCAGTTTCATGGGCAAGGGCAATATTCAATTCAGATAGAATCGCGCGGCTGTCATCGGCTTCAGAATTTCGAAACATGCGCTCAGTACGATTGAGATCGCGCCATTGCTCATTCAAATAACGCAGTTCTGCGGTATTTACAGGGTTGGTTGGTAGATTCGCTAATTGCTGTGCAAACTCACACACCTTGGCATTGCTATAGCGCAAAACTGGGGCTTCCGAGGTCTTCTCTGGTGATTTCGTTTGTGGCTGACAGCCAGCCATGAAGACCATGCTGCCAACCAGCATAAGCATCTTCAATTTAATTGTATATTGACGCACCAGAATACTCCTTTTGTGTACAGTAAGTGTAACACCTGATCTGGCGTAAAAGCACTGTTATGGCTAGAAAAACTAACGTTAAAACCTTACTATGAAGCCAGTGCTCACCAACGCGAGGAGATACCAATGGCACAATGGTTAACCGGAGAAGTCATTGAGAATTATGCGTGGAATCAAGAGCTTTTCAGTTTGCGTGTGCGAACGCAGCCCTTCGAATTTATAGCCGGTCAATTTGTGCGCCTCGGTTTACCCCATGAAGGTGGACGCGTGCAGCGTGCCTATTCATTGGTGAACGGCCCCGATGATAACGTTTTAGATTTCTTAGTCAATCGTGTTCATGATGGCTTGTTTTCGCCGCTTCTGCACGATTTGAAGGCCGGCCAAACTATTGAGGTTTCGCAGCCACCTAGCGGCTTTTTTACGTTGAACGAAGTGCCTGATGGCGACAGTCTCTGGCTAATTTCTACCGGCACTGGCATTGGTCCCTATTTGTCGATGCTATGTACTGATATTCCGTGGCAACGCTTTTCCCGCATTCATCTCATACATGCCGTTCGTTACAGCGCTGATTTAGCCTACCAACGCAAAATACTCGACTGGGTGGAAGCCCACCCAGGACAACTGAATTATCAACCGATTGTCAGTCGCGAGGATTATCCGGGCGCATTGCGTGGCCGTATTCCTGCATTAATTGAAAGTGGTGAATTGCAGCGCGCGGTCAACGATGTACTCGACGAGCGTGCGCAAGTGATGCTGTGTGGCAACCCTGAAATGATTCGCGACGCCAAAGTTTTACTGAATGACATGGGCTTACCGAAAAACCTGCGTCGTAAACCTGGCAACGTCACCATGGAACATTATTGGTAATTATTGATAGCACTCTTTAAAAGGATAACTACATGTCAGAACACCATATTGTCGTTGTTGGTGGTGGTGCAGGTGGCTTGGAACTGGCCAGTAAATTGGGTCGCAAGTATGGCTCAAGCAGCAGTGTTAAAATCACACTCGTGGATAGGAATTTGACCCATATTTGGAAACCGCTTCTGCATGAAGTGGCCGCAGGGGCATTAGACGCTGATATGGATGGCGTGGATTATCGTGTGCAAGCCGCGGCGGCGGGGTTTCGCTTTCAACCCGGCGAGCTAACCGCAATTGACCGCGATTCAAAAACTCTGACCTTGGCGCCGATCCGCGATGATGCTGGTCATGAAATTGTTGCGGCGCGAACACTCCAGTATAACCATCTAGTACTTGCCATTGGCTCGGTGACCAATGACTTTGGTACCGCCGGTGCCGCTGAGCACTGCTATTTCCTCGATAGCGTGAAGCAAGCGAAGAAATTTCACCATACCCTCATGAATACTTTTTTGGCACTCCAGTCTGAGCGTTACCCACGACCCCTTCGGGTTGGTATTGTCGGAGCCGGTGCCACCGGTGTCGAGTTGGCAGCGGAGCTCCATAAATCAGCAGAATTAATTCGCAGCTACGGTTTCGATGACTTTGATTTAAAGCAACTTGAAATTGTCCTAATTGAAGCGGGCGAACGTATTTTACCAGCACTCAGCGAGCGCATCGCGGCAGCTGCAAGCCGTGAACTTGCCAAATTAGGCGTTAAAATTTGCGTTAACACCGCCGTTGAAAGCGTCAACAAAGACGGATTCGTCACACGTTCTGGCGATTCTATTGAGGCCGCGATCAAAGTTTGGGCGGCAGGAGTACGTGCGCCAGATTTCCTAGCAAACTTTGCTGGTTTAGAAACGAATCGTGGAAATCAATTAGTGGTGACAGATGTTCTGCAAACGACTCGCGATGCCTCTATCTTTGCGATAGGCGACTGTGCCTCATTTACCCAAGCGAATGGCAGCAGAGTTCCGCCTCGTGCCCAGGCGGCGCACCAAATGGCCGATTGCGTGTACGAAAATATCGTGCGCAGTTTAAAAGGTCAGTCACTGAAACGCTTCACCTACAAAGATCATGGGTCACTGGTATCGTTGTCGAACTACACTGCAGTGGGGAGCCTCATGGGTAACTTAACCCGCGGCTCCATGATGATTGAAGGCATGATGGCGCGATTCATGTATAAATCGCTGTATCGCATGCACCAAGTTGCCTTGCATGGTTATTTCAAAACCTTGTTGTATATGCTGGCGCAAGGCATTAACCGCCGTTTGCGCCCACGCCTGAAATTGCATTGATGCTATGCAGTTAATTCCACCACACCAGTGTAATCGGCACATCACCACCGGTGTATTCGAATTCAATATTTACCAGACCGCCGCTATCCGCTATTGCAACGAGTGCATCACAATCAACGTTGTCGGCACAGAGGAACTCGTATTGATAAAAGCCGTATACGCCTGCAGATTCCTCAGTAAAAGGATTTCCGCTCAGTTCAACGTTGTCGTATTTATAACTTGTACCAATTGGATCAGGCGTTGCGGAAATCACTTCAATAAGCCCTGTTAAGATGATGGTTGACCCATCATCACCAGAAGCCGCTGCTGGAAACTGATCCACGAGAAGTCGATATGACGTGCCAAATTCGTAATTAAAGCTGAAAATGTCAGAAGCAACGGTGTCATCACCGTCTTCAACATCTGCAACTGCGTCGATAACAATGTTGGATTCAACACCAAAATAGGTTGGTGCTGAAGCGACATTAGCGATATACGTGTTTGGCTCTAGTGAGTCGTCTGAGTCACCGCAACTTGCTAAAAACATTGTAGCGAAAAGGGCTGAGAATACGTTGCTTGTACTTTTTAATGTCATATTTTTTCTTTATCAGTTCGGTTGCACTGTACGTTGATCGATAGCTTAATTTGTTTCGAAACCAAAGACCTTGAAGAACCCACTTCGTTAAATCAAATCGCTTATTTTGTATATTTCAAAATCGACATTGTCTGAATATGAAACAATCAACAAATCGTTATATACAACGAGAGCGTCAATATTATTCCCAACCTCTACTCGATAGATGGCGGTAAGCTCATCGCCGTTTAATTTGTAAGAGTAAATGAAATTCTCTTCAGCAATCATCACACCTCTATCATGAACCGCGATAATATTCCCGCCACTCAAAACGAACGAATTGACCGAGTCAGGAAATTTTTGGGGTTCTGAAAAGCCACTTGAGGAAACATCCATTTGCCACACTGCGGTATGGCCTGTGAAGAATATAGAACCATTTCGAAATTCAATATCAGGCGAAAAGAGTTCGATTGCTGTGGTAAAGCCATCAACAAGCGAAAAATCTTCATTAAATAAACTGATCTTTATGCCATCGGACAGCTCCTCAAATACCACCATGGAACCATCATCTAAAGCAAATATATTATTAATCCAGCCTTCAGATGAGTACCTGACGCCTTCGACAATCTGCCCTTGACTATCAATACAGAGCTCTTTTAGCTGTTGGTAGTTAGCATCTGAACCACCTCGGTCAACCCAATACGCGCAATTGCCTTGAGACTCAAATATCACCGGGCTTACATTAGGGGATTCTTCACTCGTGTAGATGACATCAAACATATTGCTTTCTATGCGGTTTATACGCACATGGTTGACCATTAATGTTGCTATATCACCATTTTCTAAGGTCGCAATATTACTGGCTCCAGTGCCAGAGACTTGAATTTCACTCTCGACTAATCCAGATTCATTGATATTTAATAAGCTGACGCCGCCGTTGTGGCTGATAGCCAGGAAATTTTCGTAAATTGCATAGTTGCGACCACCCGGTAGCCAATAGGAGTCAAGATATTGGGCTTCGCGATCGACGATTTGGAAGGGAGACGTGCTCTCGTCTGGCTTATCTTGATTGTCGGAGCCGCATCCAGAAATCAGAACTATTGTGGAAATAAAAATTAAAATTCTTAGCATGAATAATCCCTTATACGTTTGTTGGCCACTTAACGTCGAGGCACTCGCATCGTCCTTGGCTAATAAAAATCATACCTGCAACAGTATTACCAACAGTTTGTTATTTCAATGTTATTTACAATATTCTCGTTACGGTTAATATGAAGAGCTATGTTAGAAGATTGGATCTGGGCGGAAATATTGTTTTTGATTGGTTATCAATGGGTTCATTTATTTATCTTGAATAAAAATATGTAAACTTTATATGTTGGCGAGCCGCTATATGCAAACAGTGGTAAGTACAACTCATTAAGAGTTATACACTTTTTTATCGGGTTGGTCATTTGTATATCGAGTTCGATAGCCTTGTGAAAGCCGATTAACCAATATGGGAAAGTGAATAGTCCTGTAAGTTGAATTCAAGGAAACGTTTTTATTCGATGAATGAGTCAATTTAGATGATTGAATAATGAACGCAGCATAAAGAAAAATAATAGCGAGAAGGCGAAGATCGATGTTTTTGAAGCTATATAGACCGCAGCTAATAATTTATTTTGTCATGTCATTGATTGTCGGTGGACTAATCGCAATTGGTAACGGATTAATAAGAGGCATCGGGTTTTCGATTGTATGTATGGTTTTTCTGTCTTTGTATTCTTATTTTTCATACAAAAAGAAAATATTTAAATAGGCGAATGAGATATTATTTGTGTTGAATTTCAGTATTATCTTGAATACGAAGTCTCGATCGAGCGGGGCTTTTTTACCGCCGCTGATTCCTTTGTTCTTGTTCATGACTTCTCCAATTGCGTAGAGATTTCTTTCCATCTGGATTTAAGTCGAATAAAAAATCTACTTGTTAGGAATTAAAAATGAATATTGAAAAAAGCCCGAAGTTGGGCTTTCGGGTGGTTGGACAGGAGCTAGACGAAAGTGAAGTATGCTGCACTGGAAGACAAACCGCTTTACTCTTGCAGAAGTTGAACGAACTTCATTCCGGTACAGTATGGTGCGCCTCGGACTTAGTTTGGAGTACTGGCGTTGTTGGAGAGTCTGGAACACCGATACGTTTGGGTGACTATAACAAAACAAGAAAAATATTAGGTAGCATCGATCAATTTCAATCTGGAATATTATTAGGGTTTGAAGAGGGGAATTTGCCAAAAAATTTCAAAGCAAAGCATTTTACCGAGGATATGCCATATTCGGAAAATGAAGGCGCTCTGATTGAAGTAAGACTCTTCGATACAACCTATTTTGAAGTCTATTTTTCTGATGCAAAGTTTGCGGACAAATTCGTTTCAACGGTTAGGTGCGATCTTATAAACCACTAAATCTTGCAGCCACTGAGCAGCAGGAAATTCAATAGCTCCACACACAAACGGTAGTACCTCACGTTTTCGTTATACGGGTCTAACGCTCATTCCTAGTACCCAGCTATACTACTAAAAAACAAGGAGTTATCATCCAAAGCTAGGACGATTCCCGCAAACTATTCCAGAGAATCACGCAGAGGTTTGCTTTGAATGCCGTAAAGATCTTCATTCTAAGGATAAATAATGACTTTAAATGTGCCTGTTAAAAAGGACAAGGCGAATCAACAGCCCATCCCAAATATTTGGAGAAGTACGTTAAGTTTAATAGTTGAAGCAATTAAATCTAATGATTATTCATTGGTGAATGTAGATACTAGTATAAAGCCAATAAGTTTGTCGGACGCTACTAGAATTCAAGAGAATATTGAGGATTATGGGTGTGAAGTTTTAAGTCTTCGAGATGAAACGTGGATTACATCTGTATGCCAATGGATGGGGGGATATTGGGATGTGCTAATAGACCTATATACAGTAGAAGAAGGCAGAAGCGATTTAGCGCTATCAGTGAGAGTATACGAGCACGGCAGCGAATTTGAATTTGAAGTAATGTCAGTTCACGTAGAATAACCTCTGGTACAAACACTTTGAACCCACAGCCTCTTCTCGACAAACTGGTTAGTCGGAGTCCTGATGTGTTTACTTTGGCGCTGGAGTGGGTGACTCGTTGCAAAAGGTGTTGCAAACTCAACAATGAAGCCAATTGTGGATCAGACCTTGAAACAAGCTGGAGCACCGACAACTTCAGGTACTGTAGCCGGAGCAATCGCTGAAGGCGCAATCATCGGAGCAAGTGAAAAAGCAGCTCCAATGATTGCATATAAGTTAAAAGGAAAAAATTAAGTGACTATTTTTATAACCTTGATAATTATGTATATGCTTGTTAGCTATTTCGGGGTTAGGATTTATTTTTGTTTTCAGAATGGATTAAAAGACAAGAAAAATTCACTATCAAAATTAGTTTTCACTTACCTTATTTTTTTTCTGTTTATTCTGGTCCAAATACCGTTTGTCATTTTCTTTCCTGCATGGATTAGTGAGAAGTTAGATGTGTTCGAGAGAACATCTGAAACGACTATGTTTTTAATCCTATTTGGTGTTGTTGTCCTGATTGGGGCGATATGGAAAGGACGCGCCTCTCGGGCTAATAATTTTTGAAAAAGAATTCTAATCAAAGCCTCGTTCATGCGGGGCTTTATTATTTAGCTAACGTTTGATTTTCTGATACTGATTATCCTGCCGATATCCTCGATTATGGTGATGAATTATGAGACGTGGTACACCAAATTGTGACATTGTCACGACAAACCGCATACGGTCACGTCAAATCCCACAATTAATGCAAAAATAGCGGAATTGCTGCTTTCCCCCAAAAAATTTTTTGATAAAAATTGGCTAGAAAGCTCACATTTGAAGATTCAGGCAATTTATCGTGTAGTATCATTAATAAATCCTATCTTATATCGAGTGCTGAAAGATGAAATCCATGTACGGAGAGGCGTTTACGTTCGACCTAGCTCAATTCAGAGCGGCTCATGACCAGGCAACACTTGAAGATGATAAAGTAGGATTCAAGACAGCCGTTAATATCTTAGAGTTATGGAAGTTTACTGATACTGAAAAAGCAATCGTTCTAGGCGATTTCTCTGGTGCGACATTTCGCAGAGTTAAGGGCGGTAATTTGGTTCGAAAACTGACGATAGACCGCCGTACTCGGGTTTCATTAATTTTAGGTATTCATAAGGCATTAAGAACGATGTTCATTCAGGACAAGCATCGGCTAGAATGGGTCAAGAACAAAAATCGAGCTTTCAACGATCATTCGCCCAAGGAGTTGATGCTCTCTGGCGCACTTATCGGTCTACATGAGATTCGTCGCTACTTAGATTCCGCGTTAGTGTAAATTTCACCCTCCAGACTCTCTTTAATGTCTTGAAAGAGCGCAGGTAAAATTGCTGTGTTACTGTAGGTAGTAGCTTGGCTGTTTTTTATAACGAATTTTTATAACGAATAACTTCTTAGCACTCACTGTCTTGCCGATGCCCTCGTTTATAGCGATGAATCATCCGACGTCGTACACCACATTGTGACATCACCAATACAACCCGTTTCTCGTTCACTGCTATAGTTTTACTAGTAGAGCCAAGGAGGGCAGTGATGGCAGGTAAAGCTGTTTCAATTGCGCGTGTGTTTACGCGCGCAACGCAGGGCATTGAGGCGCCGCAAGTCTCGGTGGAAGTTTGTTTGGCAGGCGGGTTACCGGGGTTTGCTGTAGTTGGTTTGCCGCAAGCAGGGGTGCGAGAAGCGCGTGACCGGGTGCGTTCGGCGATTCTCGCCAGCGGTTATAGCTTTCCCAAAGCGACAAAAATCACAGTGAACTTAGCGCCGGCGGATTTACCCAAGTACGGTGCGCGATATGACCTTGCTATTGCCATCGGCATTTTGGTGGCTGACGGACAAATCAGCGAACGTGCAGTTGCTGGTCGCGAGTTTTATGGTGAACTAACACTCAATGGCGATTTGCGTGAAGTGACGGGTATTCTTCCTGCGGTGTTACGCTGTCGCGACGAGGGGCGTGAAGCGGTTATTCCGCTCGACAATGCGGAGGAGGCTGCTGCGTTAACAGTGCAACAATGCGTTGCGGCGATTAGTTTGCGCGATGTGTTTGAGCATTTAACCAGCCCGTCGCCGTTGCCATACATTAAACCGTCAAACGAAAAACCCCAACTCACGCCGCATGGTGATATCGCCGATGTGATTGGACAAGAGCAAGCCAAACGGGCGTTATTACTCGCGGCAAGTGGTGGTCATCATATTCTATTTGTGGGGCCGCCGGGCACTGGCAAAACCATGTTGGCGCAACGCTTACTTGGGTTGTTACCACCGCTAGATGAACGCGATGGGCTGGATGTGGCCGCCATTCGTTCGGTCAGCGGCACACTACGCAGTGTACATTGGCAGCAACGGATACTTCGTGCGCCGCACCACTCCTGCTCGGCGGCGGCGCTTGTCGGTGGGGGCTCACCACCACAACCTGGTGAGATTTCATTAGCGCACCGCTCCTTATTGTTCCTAGACGAACTGCCGGAGTTCGCTCGACATGTTCTTGACTCATTGCGAGAGCCGCTCGAATCCGGGCATGTCACGATCAGTCGCGCCGGTCATCAGGTAACTTACCCAGCACAATTCCAATTGATTTGTGCGTTAAATCCGTCACCCTGCGGTCACTTTGACGGAACGTTAGCTAGCGCTCGTGCAACACCTGATCAAATCATGCGTTATTTGGGAAAATTATCAGGACCGTTATTAGATCGAATCGACATGCAGGTGGATGTACCGCGACAGCCAGATGTGCTGAAACAACAACATCAGCAGGCTGATCCGGTCACGCCCGTTTGGCGTGACTATGTGCGTGAGGCGAGAGCGACGCAACTTGAGCGTCAAGGTTGCTTAAACACTGAACTGAAGCCAAGCCAGCTCGCAGAGTTCTGTAAGTTAGACGATGATGATCATCAGTTTCTAGTGGCCGCGATTGAGCAATTTAAACTGTCGCACCGTGCCTATCATCGGCTGCTACGATTAGCCCGTACTATTGCTGATTTAGCTGATGCCGAGATGATTTCCCGAACCCATTTGGCCGAGGCGCTCAGCTTCCGAGCCCTCGACCGCCTTTTACAGCAGTTACACGCGAGCTAGGGCTTGCTTGAATAACGTTAGTACTTGCTCGACATCAGAACGTGAAATATTCAAATGGGTCACAAGACGCATGCGTTGTGAACGTGCTGTTAATACGCCGTTTTCGCGTAAGTAATCGCTTACTTTTTGAGCTGCTTCAAGGTTTGCAAAATTAACGTACACCATATTGGTTTGCGCTGGCTCAACCTGCAAGTCGGCATGTTGAGTAGCAAGTTCAGCCAAGCCATCATGCAACAACTGGGCATGTGCGTGGTCGTCGGCAAGTCGCTCAATGTGATGATCTAAGGCATGATCCATCGCTGCTGCAACAATACCCGCTTGGCGCATGCCGCCGCCGAGCATTTTGCGCCACCGGTGCGCGCGTTGAATAAACTTTTTGGTCCCCACTAACACTGAACCAATTGGCGTGCCGAGGCCTTTTGAAAAGCAAATGGACACACTATCAAACGGCGCTGATAGCTCAGCTAGTGACAACCCAGTCGCAACACTGGCGTTAAACACCCGGGCACCATCAAGGTGCAGCTTCAGGCCATGTTTATCACATAACCGCCGTGCTTTGAGCATGTAATCCTGGGGAATGACGCGGCCTGTATGGGTGTTCTCTAACGACAACAAGCGCGTGATTGGAAAGTGTGGGTCATCGGGTTTGATGCGTTTTTCAACCGCACTCAAATTCAGTGTACCGTCCGCTTCAATTTCAAACGGCTGCGGCACAATACCGCCAAGTACCGCCGCGCCGCCAGCCTCATAACGGTAGGTATGGTACTCTTGCCCAACCAAATACTCATCGCCGCGTTGGCAGTGACTAAGTAGCGCGAGTAAGTTGGTTTGTGTGCCGCTGCTGGCAATTAACGCAGCTTCTTTCCCAGCGAGTTTGGCAACCCGTTGTTGCAATGCATTGATGGTTGGGTCATCGCCAAAAACATCGTCTCCCACAGGCGCTGCAGCCATGGCTGCGCGCATTGCGGCGGTTGGTTGCGTAACTGTGTCACTACGTAAATCAATCATCGAAGCGAACCCTTCTCAATAATGAAAACTGAAGTTTACTGAGCATAACCCCAAGCTGGCGGGGGTACATCAACTGGCGTACTTAAATCCACATGAACTTCAAAGATGCGACCTGGGCGCGATAGCTTATAGCTCATGGTTTTGTCATCGACAAAGCTAATGGTCCAAGTATTAGTCACCGAAACATCAAGGCCATTTTCAATAAACAATGCTTGGCTGGCTTCATCCACTGGGAATGCCTGCATTGTGGCGCTGCCCGCGGCTAACGTTTGTCCACCATACGGCGATACATCGTCGGCGCTACCGTCTTCGTGCAAGTGGTAATGTTGAAAATCGATATAGCCTGGATGCTGTGTTAATACCCAAGTGCGCGAGCGGTCATCGCCGACATGCAATGGCATACGAATGGTATTTTCTTCGCAGTCACGAATATGCACCACTAAGGGTTTGTCCCAAGCTGGGCTTGGCTGGTTGTCTTCAACAATGGTTGCAGCAAAAGCCTGACCGCAATAAGGGCGAAAGGTGTTAATAAAGGTTGTCTGTTCTGCCACATAACCAGTGTTCGAAGTTTGTTCTGCTGGCGCACAAGCGGCTAACATCAAAACGCCAGCGGCGATGGCAGCACGCTGCGAAGCCGATAAATAATTGTGTAAGTGGTGCATCCAATTTCCTAGTTATGTCATATTCCAAATAGTGCTGATACTTTGCCACAGCTCGCTTTGCTATAAAACAGGGCATCGTGCGATAATAACCGCCATTGAGCGCAATTTTTAACGAATTCAAAGAAACGGATCAGACAATCATGCATGTTTATCAGAATGTTTTAGAAATGATCGGCAAGACGCCGATGGTTAAGGTCTCATCTATCGATACAGGCCCGTGTGAGCTTTATTTAAAACTAGAGCTCATGAATCCAGGTGGTTCGATTAAAGACCGCATTGCTGTGAGCATGATTGAAGCGGCTGAAAAGTCGGGTGCGCTAAAACCCGGTATGACCATTATTGAAGCGACTGCAGGCAATACCGGTTTAGGGCTTGCGTTGGTTGCTGCCAGCAAGGGCTATCCGTTAAAGATTGTCATGCCAGACAAAATGTCGGCAGAAAAGGTGAATAACCTCAAAGCGATGGGTGCCGAAGTGGTTCGTACCCGTTCAGACGTGCAAAAAGGCCACCCAGAATACTATCAAGATATGGCGGCACGTATGGCCGAAGAGAACGGCTATTTTTACGTGAACCAGTTTGCGAACCCTGCGAACGTTGAAGCGCACTATAAAACGACTGGCCCTGAAATTTGGGAACAAATGCAAGGTAACCTAGATGCGTTTGTGTGTGGCGTTGGCTCTGGCGGCACGCTGACCGGTATTGGTCGTTACCTGCGTGAGCAAAACGGTGCGGTTGACTTAGTCTTGGCTGATCCAGATGGCTCAATTCTTGAACCGATGATTAACCGTGGTGAAACAGTTGAAGCGGGTAGCTGGTTAGTTGAAGGCATTGGTGAAGACTTCGTGCCAGACATCTGCGATATCCAATTGGCGAACAAGGCGTACGCAATTAGCGATAAAGAAGCGTTTCATACCGCTCGTGAAGTACTAGTGAAAGAAGGCGTGATGGTTGGTTCGTCAAGCGGTACCCTAATTGCCGCAGCGCTGCGCTACTGCCGTGAGCAAACAGAACCAAAACGCGTGGTCACTTTGGCTTGCGATACCGGTAATCGCTACCTTTCAAAACTTTATAACGACGAGTGGATGGCCGCTCAAAATTTGCTGGAGAAGTAATATGGCTGATGCAAAGAACATGAAATTCGCAACGCGCGCCATTCATGGCGGACAATCACCTGAGCCGGCAACCGGCGCTGTCATGCCGCCTATTTTTACCAGCTCAACCTATATTCAAGAAAGCCCAGGCGTGCACAAAGGCTTTGAATACTCGCGTTCACACAACCCAACACGATTTGCTTGGGAACGCGCGGTGGCGAGCCTTGAAGGCGGGAAGCAAGGCTTAGCTTTCGCTTCTGGTATGGCGGCAACGTCAACAATTATGGAGCTGCTGGATAGCGGTGATCACGTCATTGCTATGGATGACCTGTACGGCGGTACCTTCCGTCTATTTGATAAAGTACGCGGTCGCTCGGCGGGCCTCGAATTTTCTTACGTTGATTTGGCTGACTTGAGTGCGGTTGAAACAGCGATTACGCCAAAAACTCGCATGATTTGGATTGAAACGCCAAGCAACCCAATGTTGAAGCTGGTTGATATTGCTGCTGTAGCGGCTATTGCAAAACAGCACAACATGATTGTGGTGGTGGATAACACCTTTGCGACGCCTTACAACCAACGTCCACTCGAAATGGGTGCTGATATTGTCATGCACTCGGCAACCAAATACCTGAACGGCCACTCGGATATGGTTGGCGGTATTGCGGTAGTCGGTGACAACGACGAGCTCGTGGAAAAAATGCTGTTTTTGCAAAACTCGGTTGGTGCGGTTGCTGGACCATTTGATAGCTATTTGGCATTGCGCGGCGTGAAAACCTTGGCGCTACGTATGAAGCATCATAACGAGGCGGCATTGAAGCTGGCGCAATGGCTTGAAGCACATCCACAAGTTGAGAAAGTCATTTACCCAGGCTTACCAAGTCACCCGCAACATGAGTTGGCGAAAAAGCAAATGAGCGGCTTTGGCGGTATGATTTCGATTTTGCTGAAAGGTGATTTAGACAAGGCGCGTCGCTTCTTAGAAGCCGTCGAAATTTTCGCGTTGGCGGAAAGCCTTGGCGGTGTTGAGAGCCTAATCGAGCACCCAGCGATTATGACGCATGCGTCAATTCCGAAAGAAAATCGTGAAAAACTAGGGATTTTGGACAACTTTGTTCGAATTTCGGTGGGTATCGAAGATCCTGATGACCTCATCGCGGACTTAGATCGTGCTCTAAGCGCCTGATATTTCAGGCGCATTAACACTCTTTTACAATTTCATGAAGATACGGTAGGCTAATTCCCACAATAAAAACAGAATAAACAAGGAACAAAATATGCCTATTAGCCTGTTTCTTTTACAAGGGTTAGTGGCGGCATTGTTGTTTTATGTGTTGGTCGGGCAGTATCATCGCCAACCGTTGTGGAATATGCTTGCCGTATTACTTTGTGGACTTGTACCGCCGGTCAACTGGTTGGTATTAATGGTTGCTGTTGGTGTGCGTATGTGGCGCAAATCAACGCCGATGGTGCCAATTAAATAGCTGCATTAAATAACTACAATGGAGTTTGCTGTCTCTATGTCTTCGTCGTCTTTACGCCCGTTTCATTTGGCCGTGCCAGTACACGATATTGCAAAGGCTCGCGAGTTTTATGGCGAAATTTTAGGGCTAAGTGAAGGCCGTAGCAGCGAACACTGGGTTGATTGGAACTTCTTTGGTCACCAATTCGTCACACACCTCGCGCCAGATCGCGCAGGTGTTGCACATCGCAACCCAGTGGACGGGCACGATGTGCCGGTGCCACATTTCGGTGTGGTGTTAACAATGGACGATTGGCATGTTTTGGCAGAGAAAGTGAAAGCGGCTGGCATCGCGTTTGTGATTGAGCCGCATATTCGTTTTCAAGGTCTACCGGGCGAACAGGCCACCATGTTTTTCTATGATTTCAGTGGCAATGCGCTGGAATTCAAAGCGTTTAACGACCTCGGTCAGCTGTTCGCGAAGTAATTGATCAGTTCACTATGAAATGATTGCTGGCGGTGCACTATTGCCGCCGCTAATAATCACCCCAATACGCTTCCCTTTGAATAGCTTCGAATACCGTTGAATAGCGGCAATGACCGTTGCCGATGAAGGTTCTATCCACTGATCGGTTAAGTCAAACACCAGCTTTTGTGCAGCCAACGCCTCGCCATCGGTCACCAACAAAATATCATCCACATTCTGGCGAATGATCGGAAAGGTTTGATCACCAACACTCGTTAGCAGACCATCGCAAACACTCAATGGTGGCATGGCAGGTTGCAGCACACCTGTTCGAAACGACGCTTCACCATCAGCAGCAAGCTCAGGTTCCACACCAAATACCTGCGCTATGCCATGCGCTTTGGCCGCGACCGAAGTGCCGCTTAACAAACCACCACCACCAAGCGGCGCAATCACACAATCAAGCTCCGGTTGCTCTTGCAGTAATTCATAGGTTGCAGTGCCTTGTCCCTGCCAAATATGGGCATGATTATAAGGTGGAATGAATATTCTTCCGGTTGCGCGCTGCGCAGCGACAAAGGCTTCACGAGCTGCCATTCCCGGCTCTATAGTCACCAATTCGGCATCATACTTGGCCATGTTCGCGCGTTTCACTGACGATGCGTTCGCCGCAACACCAACCCGGACCTTGATGCCAAGTTGTTGCCCAGCCGCTGCCAAAGCCGCACCGTGGTTCCCCGATGACACCGTATAGACGCCTTGCTTACGCTCAGCTTCCGTCAGTTTCAACAAGGCATGGCAGGCACCACGATATTTAAATGCGCCGGTATGCTGCAAGTGCTCGCATTTCAGCCACACGCTCGCACCAAGCGCGTCATTGAGTTTCAGGCTAACCAGCACGGTGGTGCGCCGAACCATGGGCGCAATTAATTTTGCTGCCGCTTGAATGGAAGAAGAGTCGAGTTGCAAAGTCATAAAGCGTATACTACCTCAACAGAAAAACGTTATTCGTTATTCGTTAGTCGTTATTAGAAAAAAGCGCCTCGAATAACTAATAACGACTAACGATTAACGTCTTTGGGGTTTTTATGGTTTTAAACACGTTTGAGCGCATCCGCGCCCTACCCTTAGCATACCAAACCGTCATGGCCTTATACTTATGCCAACGCATGGTGCCAAATTACGAACTATTCCACCATGTTACTGGCTTTGGTGATCCAAAACCACTGCAAGGCGCACTCAGTGCGTGTTGGGATTGGGCATGGCAAGGGAAAGCTGTGAAAGTTAATTTTTCACGCTGGCAAGAAAAAGTGGATGAGGTAACGCCAAGCGAGCATGGTCACGATATGCTCGGCGTGTACCCAGCCATGGATGCGTGCACGGCCATTAGCACCTTATTACAAGGGCTAATGGACCAGAATAGTGCTGATTTGGTAAGCGTAGCAAAGGTATCGCAGGCGAGTGTTGCGAAATTTTTGGAGCTTACTGAAGGCGCTGAGATGGATGCGCAAGAGCGTCGAAAACTTTTACGTGAACATGAGCTGGTTCAATACGAAATTGAAGTACAGCAAGCCATTCTCAATTACCTAGAAACCTTGGCTGCAACGCAAGCGCAACCAAGCCAAGAGTTGGTTCGCCAGGTTCGCGACATGGTCGCTGACGAAGGCGTTTCAAATATCGGCGTGAGTATGGCCGACGAGTAGCTAAGACTCGTCGTTCGTCTGTTCCGTTTGAGCTTGGGTGCGTGCCGGTTGTGCGCGCACTATGGCTAACCAACCAACCACGCCAAAAAATATAATTTGCCAATAGTCGCCGCGTCGCCATTGAATGTGCTCTTTGTACACCGTGGCGAACATGAGTAACTGCAGTAAGTGCAACGCAATCAGCAAGACCATTAAGAAGAGAAAAAACGCGAAGCCTTTGCCTTCGAATGGTGCCACAATATTTGCCAGCATCACGCCCCAAATCACCGCGAAAATCAGTCGTCCAAGCCAAACCGCAATGCCCATATATGAAATATCCTTGTTAATAAAATTAAATTAATTCACGTGATATAAGCGAAATGCAACCTGACCGGCAAACTTTTCGCGATGCAGTTGCCATGTAGCCGGTACTTGCGGCTGAATTGCTTTCTCAGTTTCCACATACACCCAGCTGCCGCTACTCACCCAATTGTTCTGCGCGATGAGCGTCAAACAATCGTCAGCTAATCCCATGCCAAATGGCGGGTCGACAAAAATTACGTCAAAGCTAGAATCGGGTTGTTGCTGTAAAAAATGCAGGGCATCGCCGCGTTGAACAAGCGCTTGCCCAGTCACAGCCTCGGATAGCTTGGCGGCATGTTGGGCTAGTAAATTCGCGGCTTGCGCGTCTTTTTCAACCAAAATAACTTGCTGCGCGCCACGCGATAAGGCTTCAAAAGCCAGTGCGCCGCTACCGGCAAATAAATCGATGCAGCGGCTATCGGTTAACTCAAACTGCAGCCAATTGAATAGCGTTTCGCGAACTCGGTCGGTGGTTGGGCGTAAACCGGGTACATCAGCGATAGTGAGCTTACGACCGCGCAATAGCCCACCAATAATGCGTAGTTCACCCGCGCCTTTGTGCGAACGTTGCTTGGCGTCATGGCGAGGTGTGCTTTTCTGCTTGTACGAGCTTCGCGGCATGCTAAAGTAAGCCTTCTTTTATTTGACGTGTTAAACTGTGTGCCATTGTAAACCGAGCAGCAGTGAACTTCCAAAGGTAAAGCAGGCATGGCCAAAGGATCTTTTTTCTCGTTATTTCGCAAAAATAAGCAGAGCGATGCTGAGCAGGCATCGACAGAGAAAGACCACGAACAACACGAACAGCAGCAAGAGCCGCAACAAGAACAGCAGCTGAAACATGAATCAGTCGCGTCCGAAGCACTTCCAGAAGAGCCGTCAGTAGCCGAGGTGGCTGCGCCTGATGCCGCTGAAATTTGTGCACAAGTTACCGCCGAATCAAAAGCTGCCGAGCAAGCGAAACAACCTGAAACCCAGTCAAAGCCAAGCTTGTGGAAACGTTTAACCGCCGGGTTACGCAAAACATCGTCAGCCATTGGCGACGGTTTGTGGGGTATTTTTAAAGACAATAAAATTGATGACGAGCTGTTTGAGGAGCTCGAAACTCAGCTCTTAACCGCCGATATTGGCGTGCCAACAACATTGAAAATTGTCGAGCGTTTGACCGAGCAAGCGAATCGGAAACAACTCAAAGATTCCGCCGAGCTGTTTAAATTGTTGCAGCAAGACATGACGGATATTTTGTCCCCCGTGGCACAACCATTAACTATTCCAAACGACCATGAAGGCCCGTTTGTGATTCTCATGGTAGGTGTGAACGGAGTTGGTAAAACCACAACGATTGGTAAGTTAGCCCAGCAATTTAAGCGCGAAGGCAAGTCGGTGATGCTAGCGGCCGGGGATACCTTCCGTGCGGCGGCGGTTGAACAACTACAAGTGTGGGGCCAGCGTAATGACATTCCGGTGGTTGCCCAACATACAGGTGCCGATAGTGCATCAGTGATTTATGATGCGGTTGAAGCAGCCAAAGCGCGTGGTGTTGATGTGCTGATTGCCGACACTGCAGGGCGTTTACAGAATAAAGCGCACCTGATGGACGAGCTGAAGAAAGTGGTGCGCGTGATGCGCAAGCTGGATGAACATGCACCGCACGAAGTGATGTTAACGCTGGACGCAGGCACAGGCCAAAATGCTATAAGCCAAGCTAAGTTATTTACCGAAGCCGTTGGCGTGAGTGGTATTACACTAACTAAACTAGATGGTACGGCGAAAGGCGGTGTAATTTTTGCTATTGCCGACCAATTTAATATTCCAATTCGCTACATTGGTGTGGGCGAGGGAATAGACGATTTGCGACCGTTTGATGCGCAAGAATTTGTTGATGCCTTATTTCAACGCGAACTGAAAGAGACACAACCATCATGATCAAGTTTGAGCAGGTGAGTAAAACCTATCCGGGCGGCTTTCAGGCATTGAACAATGTCAGCTTTCACTTGGAGCAGGGCGAAATGGCTTTTCTAACCGGTCATTCTGGCGCTGGTAAAAGTACCTTACTCAAGCTCATTAGTATGATGGAGCGGCCAACAGCAGGCCGTGTGATGATCAACGGTCACGATCTCAAGCGTATTCATTCGCGCCAAATTCCATATGCGCGCCGCGACATCGGCATGATTTTTCAAGATCACCGCTTGCTGATGGATAAAACCGTTTTTGATAATGTCGCGCTGCCCCTATTAATTGAAGGTTACAGCATGCAAGAAGCGCGCAAGCGCGTGCATGCTGCGCTTGAAAAAGTCGGATTGAGCGACAAAGTACGCCATTACCCAATGATGTTATCGGGCGGTGAACAGCAACGCATCGGTATTGCTCGTGCGGTTGTGAATAAGCCACCGTTGCTGTTAGCAGATGAGCCTACTGGTAACCTTGATCCAAAATTATCGATGGAAATCATTCGATTATTCGAAGATTTCAATCGAGTCGGCGTATCGGTTCTGATTGCCACGCACGATTTAGGACTCATAGCTCGTTTGCGTTATCGCACATTGACCTTGCGCGATGGCCGTATGATTAACGATGGTTTGCAGGAGAGCTAAGCCATGAGTTTACTGTTTCGTTCTCGCCAGCAAGGCGCACAACAAGTCAATATTTCGGGCTTTCGTCGTTTTGTCATGTTTTGGGTGCACAATCTGCAGCAAGCCGTGGCCAGTTTAGGTGAATTAGCGCGTTACCCTATGGCCAGCCTGATGACAATGGCGGTGTTGGGTCTGAGTCTGACGCTACCAGCAACGCTTTATGTGGTGGTTAAAAATACCGAAGCCATTGGTGCTGATTGGCAACATGCTTCGGAAATTACGTTGTTTTTGCGCAAAGATTTAAGCCAACAAGAAGTGTCAACGTTTCATAAGCGTTTGAGCTTATCGAACGATATTGAGAGCGTTCGTTGGATAGACAAAAATGAAGCGTTACAAGAGTTTCGAGAAAGCTCAGGTTTCGGTGAAGCGCTTAATGCGTTAACCAATAACCCGTTGCCGGATGTGTTGTTAGTGCTACCGGTCGCCAACAAGCGCGGCACCGTTCAGGCACAACAACTGGCTCAGCAACTGCGTAATGAACGTGAGGTTGAGCAAGTACGACTTGATTTAGATTGGCTGCAGCGCCTCGAGGCCTTATTGAACTTAGTGCGCGATGGTTTGTTAGCACTAGCAGCGTTACTGTGTATTGCGGTGGTGCTGATTGTAGGTAACACCATTCGCCTGAATATTAATAGCAAGCGCGATGAAATTATGGTGATGAAGCTGGTTGGTGCAACCGACGGTTATATCCAACGTCCATTTTTGTATACCGGTGTTTGGTACGGTTTTGTTGGTGGATTGATCGCGTGGCTTGCAACGGCCGTAATGATTTTATGGATTTCTGGCGCCGTTGCTGACATTAGTGAATTGTATGAAAGCCAGTTTGCCTTAGTTGGGCTAACGTTTAATGAAATGTTGGTGTTATGGCTACTGGCAATCGGCTTAGGATTACTTGGTTCCTATATTGCGGTAAGAAAACACGTTCGTACCATTGAACCGCAATAATCTATCCCCATATGGGTAAAATAGGTGATCAAAATTCATCCCAAAGCAGTCATTGTCAGCAGCGTCAATTTTGCTAGAATGAGGGAACTATTAGACCCTAAAGTGGTCTGAGTAGTGTCTGGATAATGTTGTGCGGACACCAGTGAGAGAGGATGTTGTTGCATGAGCTCTGAAATTACTAGTATGGCATTAGCTGTTCCACAGTCGAGTGGCAGCTTAGAGGCGTACATTTCGACAGTGAACCGCATTCCTATGTTATCGGCAGAGGAAGAGCGCGAGCTGGCGACACGCTTGCAGGAACAGGACGACTTAGAAGCTGCTCGTCAGCTGATCATGTCGCACCTGCGCTTTGTCGTACATGTTGCCCGCAGCTACTCAGGCTATGGTCTGCCTCAAGCGGACTTAATTCAAGAAGGTAACATTGGTCTCATGAAAGCGGTACGTCGTTTCGACCCTGCGGTTGGCGTGCGCTTAGTATCGTTTGCGGTACATTGGATCAAAGCTGAAATTCATGAATATGTGCTGAAAAACTGGCGCATGGTCAAAATTGCAACCACCAAAGCGCAACGTAAATTGTTCTTCAACTTGCGTAAAATGAAGAAGCGTTTAGGTTGGTTCACCAACGAAGAAGTGAATACCGTTGCCGAGACGTTGGGTGTAAGCACCAACGAAGTATTGGAAATGGAAGCGCGCATGAGCGCGTATGATCAAGCATTCGAATTGAGCTCGGACGATGATGATGCGAAAGATAATAGCACCTATTCGCCAGCACAATATCTTGAGGACAAACGCTCAGACTTAGCTGAAGAAGTGGAAAATGAGCAGTGGGAAAACCACACGCAACGCCGCTTATTGTCAGCCATCAATACACTCGATGAGCGCAGCCAAGATATCGTACGTGCACGTTGGTTAGACGAAGAAAATAAAACCACGCTACAAGAACTCGCTGATAAATATCAGGTTTCTGCTGAGCGGGTACGTCAGCTCGAAGCGAATGCCATGAAGAAACTACGCATGGCAATGTCTTAAAGAAAACACACTAACACAAAAACGCCGGCTTCATCGCCGGCGTTTTTATTTGGTTGGTAATTAGTTCTTAGTTCCACCACACCAGCGTTATGGGAACTTCACCACCGGTATATTCAAACTCAACACTGACTAAACCACCATTGACTACCATGGAAATAGGTTTCTGGATGCAGGAATTAAATGCTTCTGAAAAACTAGGTCTGAAATTAAGTAATTACCTATCGATTTCTATAGAGTATCGTATTTGATATTGACTTCAGCTTTAAATGTTACTAATTTGTAAATGCGAAATGGAAAAGGGATGTATTTTGCGCTTCTACCACTACAAAGGAACGTCATCAATGAAGAATTTCTCTTTTACATTTACGTTGCTCCTCTTATTTACCCTATTCTCTACCGATGCAATAGCTGGAGATGAAGCCAACAAACTGAGTTTATGGCACAAACAAGTTTCAGCATCGACAGCTTTAATAAAGTCAGAGAATCAACTGAGTATTTTAGAAACACACCCCATTTGGAATGAGCTCTCCAGTTATGCTCAGAGCGAATTTAGATCTAGCCTTACATTCAATGATAAAGGCTTAACAACATTTAATTTTGGAGTTCTAGAAGAAGAGCTGACAGTATCAAAAATTTATAATTTACTTTCACTCTTTGGCCAACAAGCCTATGCAAGTTTTATGGTGAACGCTCGAGTTGAGACCGATGCTGATGTATTAATTTTGAATAGACCAATGTTAAATCAAAGAGAAGAGCGACCAAATAACTATAATGACACGAATATTTCGATTATGGTTCTTCTGGGAGAGCGTATGCATTATAGATGCTCTGAACGCGCTACATGTAGTCCAAGTGAAAACGATATCTGTACCCACAACTGTTAATTCTGAATCAGTCACTAGGAGGATCGGACCTAGTGACTGAGCTGAAAGGGGGTTGTACCTATGCTCTTATCAGGAATGTGGATCAGCGTTATATTAATTAGCTTACCTCCGCATATAGACACCTCTTGTAGTGCGCCCCAAAATATTTTAGATCAGGCAAGAGAAATAGATAAAGAGCACAGCAAACTGACGACCACGAAAGACGGTGTGCTTGTCGATAATAGAGGCCCAAACTTTTCTCGCTTTGCGAACGATTGTTTGAACGACTTTTTTAAGAGAGATGAAGAAAAATACAACGAAAAACAAAAGCATTTGATTTTTAGTGCAGTTTCTAAAACTTACTTTTACTCTCGAGATAAAAATCTTTTAAAAGAATATAAAACCTACTTAAATACGTCAGGAAATGAGTATCCACCAGGAAAAAAGTACATCCAGGAAAATCTTGTTCAATTTCGGGGAAGGGAGTTAACAGGGCGAAAAATAATTTCAAGCGACGGGTCGTTGACAGATTTTACCGAACAAAATGTAATACTAATTATCTCATCACCTTATTGTGAAAATTCAAAAGATTTAAAACAGTGGATTTCACGAGAATTGCCTAATATTTCAACGAATATAATATGGGCCGTACGAAGACCTATAGGGATGAGTATTGACGAGTTTCAAATGAATAGAGATTATACAAACTATTCTTTGTTATTAAATAGCTCAGATTGGGACGATATTGGGGTATGGGATACTCCAACAGTCTTACATGTTCAGAATGGTAAAGTGATTCGGCAACAAGTTGGGAATCTTCCGGAAACCAAAAAATACTTGAAAGAATACGAAGAGTTTCAGGTCGCAAACTAAGACCCGGATTGTAACTTCCCAAAATACAAAAACGCCAGCTTTTTTATTTGCTTGGTAATTAGTTCTTAGTTCCACCACACCAGCGTGATGGGAACTTCACTACCAGTATATTCAAACTCAACACTGACTAAACCACCACTGTCAGCTATTGCGACAAGGCCATCGCAGTCGACGTTTTCAGCACACAGAAAGTCATACTGGTAAAATGCATATACGCCTGCCGTTTGCTCGTTGGCGGTGAATGGATTACCTTCTAGCGTTACTTCGTTGTACACGTAGCTTGTGCCAATTGCGTCGGGTTGTGAACTAATCACTTCGACGAGCTCGATAGATGTCGCACTGCCATCAGCGACATTACCCGTATCGACATCTTTTTCAATAACGCGTAATTCATACGATGTGCCGAATTGATGCTCGAAACCAACAATACTATCAGCAAACATTTCACGACCACTGTCAGATGTCGCGGTTGCGGCCAAAGCCGGTGTGAATTGAATGCCCAATCCATAATAGACCGGCGCCGACTCAACGGAGACATTAAACTCAGTCCCTTCGTCAGAGTCACTCGAACCGCCACAACCCATCAAAGTTGCCGTCATTAGAATGGAAAAAATAGTTTTAATTTTCATTTGGGTAGACGTCCTTTCTGTTTATAAATTCCTTTGGAATCGCTTTGTGTTCGGTGAGTTGAATCGTTTCCGTATCGGGGCGTTGAGCTAAGGATGAGGCGACAACAAGTTTGACGCCATAGTGGCGTTCAATATCGGGCAGAACTTCTTTTAGAAACTCAAGTGTGGAACGGTGCGGATGCGCAATAGCAATCGCTTCGCCGTGTTTGTGTGCATGACGAATCAGATCTTTCCAGCGCAACGCAATTTCGGCAGGTTCTGGATTGTTGTCTAGAAAAACGTGACGTCGTGCAACTGGAATACCGAACTCGCGGGCGACATTTTCGGCTTGCGTAGCCGCGGTTGTGCGGCTGTCGAGAAAGTAGAAATTACGCAGGGCAAGTTGTTCCATCACCCATTGCATTGGCTCAATCAAAGCCGTTAGACGGCTCCCCATATGATTATTCATGCCAACCGCTTGCGGTATCTGAATAAAGGCTTGCTCCATCAGCAGAATGGTTTCGGCTTTATCATCTTCGGATGACAACATACCAGCACCAGCGTCGGCATTCGCCGATGCCTGCATGGGCATGTGAATAATCACTTCTTTACCGTTTTGTTGCGCGGTTTGCGCGATTTGTTCGGCATAAGGTGTGTGTGGCAACATGGCGAGCGTTAGCGGGCCTGGAAGTTGGGCAAACTGCTGCTGGAATCGGCTATTCCCAAGATCATCAATCACAATCGCGATACGTGGCAACACCTGCTCAGCCGCTGTGGTAGCGGGAGCGAGTAACAAAACTGCTGCGATGATCACAATTTTAACTAACGTCGTCATTTAGCGACACCAATTGACAGGGTTGACCGCGTCACCTTTGACGCGAATTTCAAAATATACCGCAGGATCTTCAACACCACCACTCTGACCAACTAACGCAATTGTTTCGTTGGCTCTCACAACGTCACCTTCGGCTGGCAAAATCGTCTGGTTATGCCCATATAGACTCATATAACCGTCACCGTGGTCAAGCACAATCACTAAACCGTAGCCGCGTAACCAGTTGGCAAAAAGCACGCGACCGTCGGCAATTGCTTTGACGGAGTCGCCTGCATCAGCTTTGATCACCACACCTTTCCAGGTGACGCCACCGCTGCGCTGACGGCCAAACAAACGCTCAACTTTACCATCGGCTGGCCAACTCATTTTGCCTTTGCGCTCGGTCAAACCGGCGAGGCGAGGCTCATCGCGTTGTGCTGCTCGAATTGCGGCAAGTACTTGTTCCAAAGCTTCCTGGTTGTCGCGTAATTCTTGAATACGTTTTTGGTCTGCCGATTGTTCACGTTGCAGTCGCTTAACCAATTGCTGCTGATCGGCTTGTTGCGCTTTTAAAACACCTTGTTGCTGGCGTTGTTGCTGTTCGCGTTGCGCCAGTTGCTGTTGTTGATCGGCAACGTCGGCCTGCACCTGTGTCAGCTGCTCTTGCGTGACGCGAATATCATCTAGCTCTTGCAATCGAGCCCGATTCAAATAGCCGTAATAGCCAAGCAAACGTTCGAATTTGGCTGGTTCTTGCTGTTTTAGAATGAGCTTTAAGTAATCGTGCTCACCCATGCGATAAGCCATGTCGAGCTGCTTTTCGAGCAACTTTCGCTGATCATTGAGCTGTGCGGTGAGCTCTTGTTCTTGTTGCTGAAGATCGTTGATACGACCGCGAATATCGGCGAGACGTTGTTGGGTTGCGTTGAGCTCGCTCGCGACCGTTGCCATTTGTTGTTCTAACTGGCGCAGTTCGCGCTCAGTAATGCTTAAGCGTTCTGCGCGTTGTCCAATGGCGGCTTCGCGTTTTCTCAGCTCTTCGGCAATTTGTGCTAACTGGGCTTCAGTTGCCGCCTGTTCTTGTGCACTTGGCTGTTGCCCCCAGCTCACTGGCGACAACAGCAGAATCATGAGTGCAGCAAGTGCGCGCATCACGACGTCAACGTCACAATTGGCGTGCCAGTCATTTCGGCCGGCTGCTCAAGACCGAGCAAGTGCAACATGGTTGGTGCAACATCAGACAAAGTACCGCCTTCGCGTGCCGTAGCGTCACGCCCGACGTAAATAAATGGTACAAGTTCGCTCGTATGAGCCGTGTGAGACTGACCGGTAGTGTGATCTTGCATTTGTTCGGCGTTACCATGGTCTGCAGTAATCAGACATTCGCCGCCAACCTCTTGCAAAGCTTCAATAACACGAGCAATGGAGCGATCAACGGCCTCAACGGCTTTCACTGCGGCGTCAAAATTACCGGTGTGGCCAACCATATCGCCATTCGGGTAGTTACAAATAATCACGTCAAACTCGCGCTGACGAATCGCTTCAACAAGAGCGTCGGTTAATTGCTCTGAACTCATTTCTGGCTGTAAATCGTAGGTCGCGACATTTGGCGATGGAATCAAAACGCGTTTCTCACCATCAAATTCTTCTTCACGACCGCCACTGAAGAAGAACGTCACGTGGGCATACTTCTCGGTTTCAGAAATGCGGAGTTGACTATAGTCATTCTTGGCGAGCCATTCACCAAGCACGTTGGTGAGACTTTCTGGCGGATACGCAATCGGGCCTTTTAAGTCAGCCGCATATTCGGTGAGCATGACAAAGGCTGATAATTGCGGCACGTGACCACGTTCGAAACCGTTAAACTTTTTATCTAAAAATGCATGGCTCAGTTCACGCGCTCTGTCGGCACGGAAGTTCATAAAGAACACGCTATCGCCATCTTGTATTGGTGCAGCGTCACCAATCAATGTTGGTTTCACGAATTCGTCGCTTTCGTCACGTTCGTAAGCGTTTGCTAATGCGATACTGGCGCTATCAGCTTGGTATGGCGTTTGTGCCCGCACCAAAGCTTTCCAGGCTTGCTCAACACGGTCCCAACGCTTATCGCGGTCCATGGCAAAGTAACGACCACAAAGCGTGGCAAAGCGGCCAACGCCGAGTTGCATGAACTGTTTTTCGAAACGCTCAATCGTTGCTGCGGCCGAACGCGGTGGCGTATCGCGGCCGTCAAGAAAGCCATGGACATAGATATGCTTCGCACCACGTTGAGCAGCAAGTTCAACCATCGCTAATAAATGATCTTCATGGCTGTGCACACCACCTGGCGACAACAAGCCCATGATGTGAACGGCTTTGCCTGCCGATACAGCCGCATCAACGCCTTCAGTTAACGCCGAATTTGTGAAGAAATCGCCATCAGCAATCGCTCTACTAATACGCGTAAAATCTTGATAAACCACTCGGCCAGCACCTAAATTGACGTGACCTACCTCTGAGTTGCCCATTTGACCGTCAGGTAATCCAACCGCCATGCCTGAACCATCAATTAACGTATGTGGTCGAGTGGCCCAAAGTTTATCCATGGTTGGCGTATTGGCTGCGGCAATGGCGTTATCTTCAGCGGCTTCACGATGACCCCAACCATCTAAAATCAATAGGGCTAACGGTGTATGTGGCTTGGCCATGACTTCCTCAGTGGTTTTTTAGTAAATTCAAAAAATTGAACTTATTTTATGCGATTTTGTAGCGTAACGCATCCTTTCTAACCTGCGTTTCGTGGCAAATTTTACTGGCAACGTGCGTTGCAGTCGGTATACTCTGTGCCTTGTTTTTTTCAATTGGAGTAGGCAACCCCATGGATCAACTTCTCGCTTTCGCGATGGACCACTACTTTATGAGCCTGTTGTGGGTCATCCTTCTGATCGCGATAATTGTCAGTTATGTGAAAGGCGCAACCTCAAAAGTTAAATTGTTAGAGCCACAACAAGCCACTTTGTTGGTCAATCGAAACGACGGTGTGTTTGTTGATATTCGTTCAGTGGACGAGTACCGTAAAGGCCACATTCAAGACGCACTTCATGTGACTGCCGACAAGATTCGAAAAAATGAGGTGCAGGCTCTTGAGAAATTCAAATCTGCCCCCATCGTGGTTGTATGTGCAACAGGAATGACTGCGCGTTCAGCAGCAGCTTCGCTTAGCAAAGCTGGATTTGAGAATGTTGCCGTACTTCAAGGTGGAATCTCAGCCTGGCAGGGCGCCAGTTTCCCACTGGTTAAAAAATAATAAGTGTAACTTTCAGTAATAGGACGTATTAAAATGGCTGACGAACAGCAAGTAAACGGCGCCGATCAAAGTGAAGCGCAACAGCAACAAGCTTTCCAAATTCAACGCATTTACACCAAAGACGTTTCATTTGAAGCGCCAAATGCACCAGAAGTTTTCCGTCAAGAATGGAAACCTGAATTGAGCTTAGATTTGAACGTGAAAAACACCAAAATTGATGACGGTGTTTATGAAGTTGTTCTTAAAGTAACTGCTACCAACAAAATTGGTGAAACGGTTGCATTCATTGGTGAAGTTCACCAAGCAGGTATCTTCTCAGTTTCTGATGCCCTTGAAGAAGGTCAACGTGCGCATTTGTTAGGCGCTTTCTGCCCGAACATTTTGTTCCCATATGCACGTGAGTGCTTATCAAGCTTGGTTAGCCGTGCAACGTTCCCACAATTGAACTTAGCACCAGTTAACTTTGATGCGGTATTCGCACAACACGTTCAACAACAGCAACAGCAGCAACAAGCTGCCCAAGCTGACGCGTAATATCAGCGCAATCTATGCGTAATTCGCAAGTAACAGTGCTAGGCGCCGGTTCTTATGGAACTGCCCTAGCACTTTGTTTTGCTCGCAAGGGCACACAAACCTGTTTATGGGGCCGTGACGTCGAACAAATCGAAGCCATGGCGAAAACCCGCGAGAACACGCGTTACCTTCCTGGTATTCAACTTCCTGACACGCTCCATGTAACCGCTGATTTAGCGGAGGCTGTCGCCGACTGCAAAAATATTGTGGTGGTGGTGCCGAGCAGTGCGTTTGCACAAGTGTTGAAAGACATGCAGCCAAACTTGCTACCAGATGCTCGTGTCGCATGGGCAACCAAAGGCTTAGAACCAGAAACTGGCCGCTTACTGTTTGAGGTGGCGCAAGAAATTCTTGGCGATTCACACGCTCTGGCAGTGTTGTCTGGGCCCACTTTCGCGATGGAAATGGCCAAAGGGTTACCTACGGCAATTTCGATGTCATCTACCGACCCGCAGTTTGTTGAAGAACTCTCTGAACTACTGCATTGCGACCGCAGCTTCCGTGTATACACCAATGACGACTTTATTGGCGTACAGCTTGGCGGCGCAGTTAAAAACGTGATTGCGATTGGTGCAGGTATGGCTGATGGTATCGGTTTTGGCGCAAACGCGCGTACGGCACTAATTACGCGTGGTTTGGCAGAGCTGACGCGACTTGGCTTAAAACTTGGTGCGAAGCCAGAAACCTTTACCGGCATGGCTGGGCTAGGGGATTTGATTCTCACTTGTACCGATAATCAATCGCGCAATCGTCGCTTTGGTCTTGCCTTAGGGCAGGGCAAGTCGGTTGAGCAAGCGATGAAGGAAATTGGCCAAGCTGTAGAAGGATATCGCAATACGCGTGAAGTGGTTGCGTTGGCAAAGCGGCATGGTGTGGAAATGCCAATTTGTGAGCAGCTTTACGATGTCTTGTATGGTGATACCACGCCTCAGCAAGCTGCAATTAACTTGCTGAGCCGGGCACGAACTTCTGAATAGTTGTTCCGTTAGCTGAGTAACTGTTGTGCAATGGTTTGCCATTGCTCATCAAAGTGCTCAGTTGGCGAACGCTTGAACTCTGAGCGAACGAATTGGGTGATTTTGCCATCGGCATAAGCCATGACTAAGTTCGCTAACATGCCTTCATCTAAACCGCCTCTGACTTGCTCACGTAAACGGCGTTCACGCAATACTTGCTTCAGATTGGCTTCTACTTTTTCAAAAATACCAAGTACGCGACCGCGTAAACGTTCGTGTTCGCCAAGCAATGCGTCTCCGGTAAGGATGCGCGTAATGCCTGGGTTACGCGCAACGAAGGTGAGCACTAAACGAACAATCATTTCACAACGGGTGGCAGTGTCTTTTTCGTTCTCAAGAATCTGATTAATGCGCGACAAAATGGCGTCTTCGGTGAAATCAATCAACCCTTCAAACATCTTCGCTTTTGATGGAAAGTGACGATACAGTGCGGCTTCGGATACACCCACTTCGCTGGCTAAACGAGCGGTGGTAATGCGCTGTCCAGGGCTGGTTTCTAACATGGTTGCTAGGGCAGCTAGTATTTCTTGTTTACGGTCTTGTTTCGCGGCCACGCAAAACTCCTTCTGTTTGTCGTTGATCGTTATTAGTTATTGGTTATTCGATAGAAGCTTTGCTGCTTGCTGCAGGATCTGTTGGGCGATGGTTAATTTGCTGGCGCGTGCTAGAGCTTGCTGTTGCACGGTGTTGTTTGTATCCCGCCAGAACAGGAGCATCGCATTATCTTCACTATTGAAGCCAATGCTGGTATCGCTGACGTCGTTGGCAGCAATCATGTTGAGTTTTTTGCGCGCTAACTTATCTTGGGCATAGTGTGCAACATCGTTTGTCTCTGCGGCAAAACCGATGGTGAATGGGGCCTTCGCGAGAGCCGCAACATCCGCAAGAATATCCGGGTTACGTACCAGCGTTATTTGCATACCATCATTGGATTTTTTGATTTTGCTATCGGCTACTTGTTCGGGGCGATAATCGGCAACGGCGGCACAGCCAATAAATACATCTGCATTTTCGACCGCCTGCATCGCAGCGGTATGCATTTGCTCGGCACTCACCACATCAATCCGCTTCACGCCAGTCGGTGTTGCTATGTTCACGGGGCCAGCAATCAAGGTAACTTGCGCACCCATAGCTTGTGCCGCTGCAGCGAGCGCAAACCCCATTTTCCCAGAGCTGTGATTACTTAAATAGCGCACAGGATCAATGGCTTCGCGTGTAGGACCAGCGGTAATCACAATATGTTTGCCGGTTAGCTCTTGGTTGTGCGGTAGTAATAAACTGCAAATAACATCACGTAACTCGAGTGGCTCGGGCATACGACCAGCACCAACATCGCCACATGCCTGCGCACCACTTGCGGGGGTAATCACGTTAACACCACGTTGGCGTAGTAAGTCGCAATTGGCTTGCACTGCCGCATGAGCCCACATTTGTTGATTCATGGCCGGTGCGACGGCAACAGGCGCAGCAGTCGCTAAACATAACGTGGTGAGTAAATCGCTAGCGTGCCCATGAGCAAGTTGCGCTAATGTATTCGCTGACGCTGGGGCAATGAATACCAGCTCGGCCCATTTCGCCAATTCAATGTGGCCCATGGCGGCTTCAGCCGCAGGATCAAGCAAATCGTGATGCACTGGGTTGCCAGATACCGCTTGTAGCGTCAGCGGTGTAATAAACGCCTGACCACCTTGGGTCAACACACAACGCACATCGGCGCCATAATCTTTTAAACGACGCACTAATTCTGGTGTTTTATACGCAGCAATACCACCGCTAATGCCAAGCAGAATGCGGCGACCAAGTAACGGCTGATTGGGGCTTGTACTCATAGTAAGTCCTTACCTTTAAACTCTTTTTACACTACCACGAATACAAAAATTGCGCGATATACAAATTTTCGCCAACTTAACATTCAGTGATTGCCCTACAGCGAGAAGAATAGAGTCGTAATTCGCAAATGAGTGGGTGTGGCTGTGCTAATTTATCGGTTCAAATAATCGGTTCATTTCATAGATCAAGGAGCGATCATGGCAAGTGTGAAGGATTGGCCAGTAGCGGAGCGGCCGCGTGAAAAGATGGCTGAATTAGGTGTCGCGACATTAACTGACGCCGAATTGTTAGCCATTTTATTGGGCACTGGTATTCGTGGCAAAGACGTTGTGGCGTATTCCCGCGACCTGCTTAGCGAATTCGATGGGCTGGGTGGTATGTTAGCGGCGAGCGCCGAAACCTTGATGGAGCAACCTGGGTTGGGGCCTGCCCGCGTCATGCAACTCCAAGTGGTGATGGAGATATCGCGACGCTATTTGGCTTGGCAGTTACGTCGTGACGATGGTTTTACCCAACCCGCCATGGTGAGAGATTATTTAACCGCGCAACTACGACACCAGCAACGTGAAATTTTTGTGGTGTTGTTACTCGATAGCCAACACCGCTTATTAAAATACGTGGAATTATTTCAAGGCACCATCAATGCGGCGCCGGTCTATCCGCGGGAAATTATTAAATTAGTCATGCAACATAACGCAGCTGCCGTTATTCTCGCCCATAATCATCCATCAGGGGTTGCTGAACCAAGTCAGGCTGATCAACGGGTGACCGAGCGACTCAAGCGGGCCTTGAGTATGATCGACGTTGCTTTGCTGGATCACTTCGTTATCGGCGCTGGAACACCAGTTTCATTTGCCGAACGCGGACTCTTGTAGTAAAGTAGCGCCGCCGTTTACAGGATCAGAAAGATCAAAAAATATCAGCGATCACTTGATTGCCGGGCCGATTTGCTGTATAAAATGCGCCCTCGGATTCAAGGCAAGGCCGCGATGGGCGACAGGCGAGCTTGAAGCAATTTTGGAGTAAATAAACGATGTCACAAGTATGTCAAGTTACAGGAAAGCGTCCGGTTACCGGTAATAACCGTTCTCACGCGCGCAATGCGACCAAGCGTCGTTTCCTGCCGAACCTGCAATCTCACCGCTTCTGGGTAGAATCAGAAAAGCGTTGGGTTAAATTGCGTATCTCTACTAAGGGAATGCGTATTGTTGATAAAAATGGTATCGACGCGGTGCTCGCAGATTTGCGCGCTCGTGGCGAGAAAGTGTAAGGAGCTAAACCATGCGTGATAAGATCCGTCTAGTTTCTTCTGCCGGTACTGGTTTCTTCTACACTACCGATAAGAACAAGCGCAACATGCCAGAAAAAATGGAAATCAAAAAATACGATCCAGTGGTTCGTAAGCACGTGATTTTCAAAGAAGCTAAAATTAAGTAAGCTTCTTCTGAGCACAAAAAACCCAGCCTAGCTGGGTTTTTTTGTGCCTGAAATTCTTGTCGATTAACGTGTGGGGTCAATCACGCCGTTGATACTCGTATTATGCCGATACCAACCGGTGATGCTGAAACGATCGCGATTGCCTGCCAATACTTCATGCACAAACACGTCACTAAGAAATACAACAAGTTTACCTGCTTCAGGTAAAATGGTTTCCAACACTTCGCCGCGTTCACCATACATAACCAGCTGACCGCCGTCGGCTTCCTGCCAATCTGGGTTTAAATAAAATACCGTGGTGAGAATACGATTACTGCGGCCTTTGAACGCATCAAGATGTTTACGATAAAACGCGCCAGGCGGGTAGTGCGCCAAATGACATTCGTAATCGAACAAGCCCATGAACAATTCACGATTCACTTGCAAGCGTAACTCATCCATCATGGCTAAGTAGGCACGTTCAAGCTCGAAATCGCGCTGTAACCAACGAATTTTATCTTGGCGCACCGCCGTGTTAGTGGTGTATTGATCCGCTCGACCAATACCAGCTTGCTGCCAATCGGACGCTTGCAACGATTGCGCATAATCAAACAAACGTTGACAATAAGGCGCTTCTAGATAGTTCGGCACAACCACGTAACCGTGTTCCGCGAGCTGATCAAAATCGATGGCGGAGGTACGAAATGCGTTAGCGTCAAGTGGTACAGGAGCCGATAGTGTCAATGCGGTTAAACTCCAAGAAGCGTTGTTGCGTATTGATATCGTTGTCGCTAAAACTGCGACAAGCAAGAGTTGCGCGAATATAATGTAGCCGATGAATAAACACAAGCCACTGTGGATAGAGTATGCCTGAATTACCAGAAGTTGAAGTGAGTAAGCGTGGCGTAGCGCCGCACCTTGAGAATCAAGAAATTAGTCACGTCATTGTTCGTGATCATCGCCTGCGTTGGCCGGTATCGCCGGAATTAGAACAGCTAGGTGGTGCGCATATTATTCAGGTGGAGCGCCGTGCGAAGTATTTAATTCTGCACACCTCAAAAGGCTATGTGATCGTGCATTTAGGCATGTCCGGTGCATTGCGCGTGGTGCCGGCAGAGACACCACCGGTTAAGCATGACCACGTTGATCTGGTGCTCACATCGGGCTTGTGTTTACGCTTTAACGACCCACGTCGGTTTGGCTGTTGGCTCTACTCTATAGAGCACCCGAGTTTAGCGCACCCGCTACTGTGTGAACTCGGCCCTGAGCCATTGACTGACGCCTTTGATGCTGACTATCTATTTGCGTCGTCACGCGGCCGTCAGCAATCTATCAAAACGTTCATCATGGATAATCATGTGGTAGTTGGTGTGGGGAATATTTACGCCAATGAATCATTGTTCAAGGCGGGCATTCACCCGAAACGGGCGGCAGGCAAGGTTAGCAAACAGCGCTATCAGAAGCTGGTGCCAATTATTAAGGCAACGCTTGCCAAAGCGATTGAACAAGGCGGCACCACCTTGCAAGACTTTACCCAAGTGGATGGGCAGCCAGGTTACTTCAAGCAGGAGCTCATGGTGTATGGGCGTGGTGGCAAATTATGTATGACGTGTTCTGGTCGGTTAAAAGAAATACGGCTCGGGCAACGTAGTACGGTCTATTGCCCGAGTTGCCAGCGCTAAGGCATGTGCCGTTGTAAAAACGGCACCAAATGCGCCACAAATCCTTCCGGATCGCTAATAAACGGCGCGTGACTGCATTTGGGTGCAACGTAGCACTCGCTCTCAGGTAACCACGCACTTACGCGCTCAGCAACGCCTTTGGGCACAAGTGCGTCGAGTTTTCCATACATGCGCAAGCACGGCACCTGTAAGTCTGGCAAACGCGAACGAAGATCAACGCTCGCCAACATATCTAAGCCGGCATCTAACACCTCTACGGACGCCATCGGCTTAGCAAATAACCATTCTTTAATTTGTTTGACGTCTTCGCGGGCGTGCGGCGAACCCAGTGACTGCAATGCTAAAAACCTTTCCACGGTGCGTTTGAAGTCTTTGCTCAGTTGCTTGGCAAAGGTGTTCAGTACATGTGGTTCAATGCCCGGCCAATCGTTTTCAGAAGGAAAGTAAGGCGACGACGCCACGGTGGTTAAACTATAAAAGCGCTCTGGGTGGCGCAACGCCAATTCGGTAGCCACTAGCCCCCCGAGTGACCAGCCGATTAAATGACAACGTTCTGGCAACGCGGCTAACGTCAGCTCGCAGAGATTGTCAAAATTCAACGGCATGTCATCTGGCCAAGGCGATTCGCCATAGCCCGGCAAATCGAAGCGATGCAGCGTGCCTACTTGTGCCAATGGCGCCACGATTGGCGTCCAAATATTGGCGTTTAAGCCCCAGCCATGGAGTACAACAATATCCGTCCCTGTGCCCCTGACGGCACGCCAAACTGAAGCTACCATTTTAAATTCTCTATCACTGCGAAAGGATGCGTCTATGTTAGGGTATTGCTGGTTGTGTGATCAATCATTACGTATTGCGGAAACGAGTGGCTTATGCCATGTGTGCTTGCATGATTTGCCGCGGTTACCGCCGTCGTGTTTGCGGTGGCGCTGCCAGCGACCAGAACTTGCCTTGGGCCGCTACTGGTTTGCAGCATTTCGCTGGAAGCCGGATATTCAGCATTTAGTGCATCGATTCAAATTTCAGCGTTGCCCAGAGCTGGCAGGCATCCTCGCGCCTTTTCTTGCGGCTCAAGTACAACATTGTTATCGAGACCAACCAGACGCTTGGCCAGATATGTTGGTGGCGATGCCGATGACTTACAAGCGTTGGTGTCAGCGTGGTTATAACCAAGCGGGGCTGCTTACCCATCAAGTCGCGCCGTTGCTGCAACTCCCAGTCGCGACCGGTTTGTTGCGTCGAATTCGTGATGATGATGGCGCGCAACACCACGCGGGTGCCGGTCAACGATGGCAAAACATGCATCGAAGTATGCACTGCAGTCGGGATGTGAGCGGCTTAAAACTGGCGATTATTGATGATGTGTTGACCACCGGCGCATCCATGTCGGCGGCTGCCGATGCGCTGATGCGACGCGGGGCCAAAGTGGTTGATGCGTGGGCGTTAGCTTACGCCGAACCGCATCAACCAGATACGGAGGATTAGTGAGCGTGAGCGGCTTCGGCTGCTTCCGCAGCCGCCGCTTCCGCATTTTCTTCATCACTTAAGGTAGGTCGAACCTCAGGTGCTAAGAAAATTGCATTACTCAGTAACTTCGCACTGCCATAGAAGAAGGCACGGAAGTTCATGTCATCCGCAAATGCAATGACACGACCAGAACCTTTACGGTGCGCAACAATCGCAGCTTTGTCTGCTAAAACTTCGCGGTTTGGTTTCGCAGTGAAACCTGCCAGCAACGGCTCTTTTTCACTGTATTTGGCAACGGTGACAAACGGCGCCTCAGGCACAACCATGGCGTTGGTGCTGTCTTTAAATACCGGTAGGCTTGCACGTGGGTAGCCAAATGCGAGCGGGTGCGTGGTATCTAGTTGCACTTCAAAAATGGCACCGGCAAGACGACGTTCGCCATAGAAATCGTCCATATCACCATAGCTCAAGTCTTCTTGTTTGAAGGCTTCGCGGAAGGTTTTATCGTCCACGAATTTCGCCCCAAGAATGTCATGTTGACTTAACCACTTGGCGCCGCCTTGCTGACCAATAATGACACCGCCGTTGTTAACCCAGCTACGGAGCATATCAGCGCTGTGCTTGTTTAAGTTCGAGTAACGGCCGTCCACCATAATGATATGGGTATAGCGGCTTAGATCTGAACGGTTTAAGCGGTCGGTATCAACCATCGATACCGGAATACCAACGTGACGATCTAAGTAATACCAAGCTTCACCGGCCTCATACATGTTGGCATCGGTACCAACAAGCATCATCACATTCACTGGCTTCACCGGTGATAAGTTACGGCTACCTAAATCCATACCACGTGGCGTTAAGCCAGACGTAATAGCGTGTACTTTCACTTGATTGTCGGTCGCAATCTCAGCCAACTTAGCTTGTACATCAGCCCAGTCGTGCTCTTGATAAGCGCGCGTGACAACAACGGTTCCTGGGGTAAAGGTGTAGTCGCCGTCAGCTGTTTTTGCGGTAAATTCTTGGTTCGCCTGACGTACATGTACACCCGCTTGTAGCAAGCGGTTCAGGGTGCGTGGCGAGAAGTAATTGTGCCACTCAAACGCATACGCATAAGCATTTTGTACCAGCTCGACTTGTTGTGTCGCTGGTTTTTGCCATGGTGTATCGGCGGTTTTAATGCTCCAACCATCAAATTTATCAAAGTTCACATTGAACGCATGTGGGAATGTCCACGCCGACACGTCATAGAACGTATTGTCTTTAAAGCTTTGCTGATCCATAAAAATAGCGCGAATTAATACGTACTGCTCTTGTGCTAACGGCACATAGTAGCTTTCATTCGCTGGATACGTTTTACCATCAATTTTGATGGTATCCGTCAGCGCATACGCTTTGATGCCATGCTGCGATAACACGTTAAGCATCTCATTAACACGCGCTGGGTCAGTTGAATCACCAATCAAATAGCCTTTGAAGCCAGCTTTATCAGCTGCAGCCAAAGCATTGTCATAAAAACGTTGCTGATAATCATTAAACCAACGCTTGTTGGCATGCGCACCATACATGCTGGTTAACGACGTTGTGAACTGGTTTTGAATGGTGAAAGGAAACTCTAAGACACCGTTAATTGAATCTTGCGCGTGACCGCGGCTTGATGCCTGCTCAAACAAAATACCGATGGCGCCCTGAACGTCTGGATAGGTTGAACCCTTACCCACGTAGAAATCGTCAAACGCTTCTTCGGTAAAATATAAACGGCCCTGTTCATCTAGCGCTGCCGCATGGCCTTCAGCCAATGTTTGCGTCAGCTTGACGTTTTCGTCCGGTGTATTTGGGTTCTTCCGCGAAGGAATGCCTGGCTGGAAGAAGAACGTGCTGTCAGTTCCCATCTCATGGAAATCCGTTAACACATTTGGCTTCCATTTTTGGAAGTTCGCAATGCGAGCGCGTGACTCTGGGTGCTGCAACAACAACCAGTCTCGGTTGAGGTCGAACCAATAATGGTTCACACGGCCACGTGGCATTGGCTGTACGTGCTCGCGATGTTGCGTATCACTCACCAGGTTCTGGCTCTTATGTTGGTTCGCCCATTGCGCAAAGCGCGCTAAACCGTCTGGGTTGTAGCTTGGGTCGAGCAAGATAATGGTGTCTTGTAATACGCGCTCAATTTTGTCGCCTTGTGCGGCGGCCAAATAATAGGCATAAAGCAGCGCTGAGTTACTACCGCTCGGCTCGTCACCGTGAATGCTGTAACCCATATATAAAACGAGAGGTGCGTTATCTGGATCGCCTTTACGATTTGGATCAGATAATGCAATGTGCGCGTCGCGAAGCTCATCAATGTTTTGATGGTTTTCTGGGGTGGTAACGGTAACTAGCACCAATGGACGGCGCTCATGGGTATAGCCCGTAATTTCAAACGAGAAGCGATCAGATTCTTCTGACAACACTTCCATGTAGCGCACAAGTTGCTCAGGGCGCACATGCCATTCACCTACTTCATAACCAAGAACTTCTTTTGGCGTTGAAATATCAGGGTTATAGGTGACATCTTTTGGTAAATAATCGTCTAAAGTGGTTGCTGCGGCGGTTGCCGTAGTCAGTAACCAAACAAGCGCAATTGAAATAATACGAGCCATAAGGTTTTCCTATCTTGCATCGCGAAAATGATTCTCCCGAAGCTAGCAAAATCTGTGGCTGTTCCCAAGTTGATTACTATGCAATGCGCGAAATTTGCGATAAGATATACCTTACTAAATTACTCAGGTATAGCAGTGAGGTGGTTAACCCATGATTCGTATTACAGAAAGTGCACAAGCACATTTTCGCAAGCTACTTGCCGATCAGCCGGATAATACCAATATCCGCGTGTTCGTGGTGAACCCGGGTACCCCGTCAGCTGAGTGCGGCGTTTCATATTGTCCGCCAGACGCAGTCGAGCCGGATGACGAGTTATTGCCGTTTAGCGGTTTTGACGCTGTGGTTGACTCAGGCAGTGCGCCATTTTTGATTGATGCCGTGATTGATTTTGAAGAACAAGATCTCGGCTCACAATTAACTTTGAAAGCACCCAATGCGAAAGCGAAAAAAGTCTCTGACGATGCGCCATTAATTGAGCGTGTTGAATATGTGATTCAATCAGAAATCAATCCGCAATTAGCCAACCATGGCGGTAAAGTTGCGGTCAACCAAATTACCGATGACGGCATTGCCGTGTTGCAATTCGGTGGTGGTTGTAATGGTTGTAGTATGGTTGATGTGACTTTGAAAGAAGGCATTGAGAAAGAACTTGTACAACGCTTTCCTGGTGAGCTAAACGGCGTTCGAGACGTTACAGAACACCAAGCTGGCGAACATTCGTACTATTAATTTTGCGTAAAAATTAATCTTGTATAAGTTTTGAGAGTGATCCCATCCTGAATCTTTCTTCGTAGTGTGATTTGCCTATACACACAATGAGGATTAAATCATGAATGGGATCACAAAACTTGGTCTCGCGTTGTCAGCAGCAGTTTTAGTCGCTGCTTGCGATAGCGATGATACAACAACCCCCCCGCCAGAACCAACAGCTTCAACGTATGTTCGCGTACATCATTCGGTTGCTGATGCACCTGATGTCAACGTGCTTGTTGATGGTACGGCAGCGCTTGAGGGCGTTCCATTTGGCGCTTCATCAGGCGTACTTGAGCTTGAAGAAGGCACCTATAATATTCAAGTAGACGGCATTCTTCCAGATGAAAGCGTTGCAACCGTGATTGGGCCGGCAGATCTTGAGTTCGGTGGCGATAACCGTTACGAAATTTTCGCCGTTGGTAGCGTCGCTGACGAGACCATCGCGCCGCTCGTTATTGAAAACCCAGTCTCTGATATTCCAGACGGTAGTTTCCGCCTACAAGTGGTGCATGCTGCGCCAAATGCGCCTGCGGTAGATGTTTACCTCACAGCGGTTGATGCGGACTTAAGCGCCGAACAACCAGCGGCAACCCTCGAATTTACCGATTATTCTGCGCAACTAGACGTGCCAGAAGGTGAATATCAAGTGCGAATTACTGCGGCCGGCGATGCCAGTGCTGTGGTATACGACAGTGGTGCCTTAGATTTAGCTGCCGGTGCTGATTTAGTGGTCGCTGCGGTAACCAATACCGGTACCGGTGACTCACCAGTGATGTTGCAGGTAGCCGATGGCGAAAGCGCTCAAATCATTGCATCAGCAGATGCAGGTGGTGAACTGCGCATTGTCCACGCCAGTGCCGATGCGCCAGCCGTTGATATTACAGTCAACAATGCGGCGACACCTGCAGTTGCCAATCTAGCCTTTTTAGAGTTCACCGATTTTATCAACTTACCTGGTGGTGACTATCTGGTTGATGTTGCTGCAGCTGGTGGTACGCCAGTGGTGATTGATGACGCTGCGTTAACACTTGCTGAAAGCCAACGCGTGAGCGTTTATGCCGTGGGTGCATTGGGTGATTCGTCATTGACGTTAGCGGTTGTTGAAGACGATGCGCGTCGTATTGCAACAGCTGCACAAGTGCAGTTAGTCCATGCATCACCAAGCGCCGGTAACGTTGACATTTATGTGACTGGAACCGCTGATTTAACCGATGCAACGCCTGTATTTACAGATGTTCCGTTTAACGCCGCAGGTTTAGTATCAACAGGGTATGTTCCGTTAACGCCTGGTACGTATTTTGTGACTGTCACTGCAACTGGTACGCAAACTGCTGCAATTGGTCCGGTAGAACTAACCTTAGAAGGTAACGGTGTTTACACCGCAGTAGCTGTTGATGCCACTGGTGGCGGCTTACCACCACAGCTTATTTTGATGGATGATCTTGCACCAGCAATGTAAGCCCTTTGTAGTGTAGGTAGAGCCATTGGCTCACACCACGCGCTAATAGAAATAAACTCAATGCCAACCACAAACCGTGGTTGGCATTGTTTTCTGAAAGCCACCATTGGCTTATCAACCACACGGGAACGAACACACCCAGCACACTCACGGCCATCGTGTTGCGCATGGCACGTGTTAACCCTAGGCCGATGTAAACACCATCGAAATAATAGCTCCAGTGCCCTAGCAGTGGCATGACAATGAGCCAAGGCAGATAGATTTCAGCAACTTGAATCACGTCATTTAAATCAGTTAGCAACCGGACAATTTGTCCACCTGCAAAGCCAAAGATAATGCAGTAGGCGATGGCGAATAACGCCGACCACATTAGCGACAATCGCATCCAATAACGTATTTTGGCAACGTCCTTTCTGCCCCGTGCCGCACCTAATAGGGCCTCAACCGCATAAGCAATGCCATCTAACCCCAACGAAATAAGCATTAAGAACTGCATCAATACCGCGTTGGCGGCCACCACGACCGCACCAAATCGCGCGGCGTAGCCGGTCATCACCGCCATACATAATTGGAGTAACAGTGAACGAATGAAAACATCGCGGTTCATCGCGGCAAACTGTTTGAAATACGCTGGGGTAATACGCCAATAGGCAGGTTTGGGCAGCAAATCACGAATGAACCATAAACCAAGTACCGCTGTCGAAACTTCGGCAAGCACCGAGGCCCAAGCTGCACCTTGCACGTTCAGCTCTAACCCGATGATTAAGATAACGTCAGCAACCACGTTGACCGCATTGGTAAAGATAACCAGAGTCATGGCTAAGCGACTTTGTTGGCGGCCAAGTAAAGCGCCGAGTACCAGCAGATTGATTAATGCTGCAGGCGCGGCCCAGAGGCGAATACCGATATATTGGGCAGCGTAATGTTGGAGTTCCGGTTCTGGATTGATGATCAACCAGGCGCAATCAATCAACCACGGGCGAACCAACAGAAGCAGTAAACCAAGACCTACGGCGATGGTCATACCATGCACGACGACCCGTTGTGCGAGGCGATGATTGTCAGCACCAAATGCGTGAGCGATCTCGGCCGTGGTAGTCATACGTAAGAAGATAGCGAGCAGGTAGACAAAGCTGACTACCATGGCGCCAAGAGCGACCGCGCTCAGATAGATAGAGTCAGGCAAATGCCCAATAATAGCGGTATCGACTAAACCCAATAACGGTGCCGCAATATTTGATATGATCATGGGCAAAGCAATGGCAAAAATGGCGCGATGATCAGCCCCTGTGCCAAACCAAGATGGGAGTTTTTGAATGCGTTTCATGATTTTCTTATTCGCGTTATTAAGTAGCGTCGCATGGGCGGCTCCAGGTAGCGTCGCGATTCTGCAATATCATCATATTGGTGATGATACACCGCGTGTCACTTCGGTAACAGCCGAAGAACTTGAAGCTCATTTCGCTTGGCTTAAGGAAAATAATTTTACCGTGATGTCATTGGCGGAAATTCAGCAGCGTTTCGAAAACGGCGAGTCAGTACCGGAATACACCGCGGCAATCACCATAGATGATGGCTGGCGTAATGTTTATCGTGAAGGCCTTGAGGTATTTAAAAAATATAATTACCCGTTCACCATTTTTGTGAATCCCAAATTAATGCGTGAAGCGTCGTCACAATATATGGATTGGGAGCAGTTGCGCGAATTGCAAAAGTACGGTGCGCATATTGGGAATCACTCGAATAGTCATTGGCATATGACTTGGCGGTATCAAGACGAGTCAGAACAGGCATGGCGTGAACGTGTGTTAGCGGATGTGCTCGATGCGCAAGCCGAGATTGATGAGCATTTAGGTGAGCAACCACGGCAGTTTGCGTACCCGTATGGCGAATACGACGTGGCATTAGAAAAAATGCTAGCAGCGCATGGTTTTATTGCATTTGGTCAGCACTCGGGCCCGTGGACACGGTACAGCCCAAGCACCTCGATACCGCGCTTTCCAGCTTCAGCGCAGTACGCAAACTTAGAGACCTTAGCGACGAAATTGAAAAGCTTAGGGCTACCGCTAGTTTCGGCTGAACCCAAAGAAATGTTGGTCGCATCTGACAACATCACGCCGTCATTCCGTGTTGAGGTAACATCAACGGAGGATTTCAATCCGAATCAGATGAATTGTTTTGCTGGTGGTGATGTTCTGCAGCCGCAATGGCATGGCAATACGTTCACCGTACAACTTAACAACGAGTTACCCATTGGTCGCTCACGGGTTAATTGCACGGTGCCTAGTTTGTCACAGCAAGGGCGCTTTTACTGGTATTCTCATCCGTTTATTCGCGCCGATCAAACGGGTCGTTGGCCTGATTAATTAAAGCTAGACGCAATGATGGCGAAGTCGGTGGCCATGTTTTCCATGTTCACAGTTGGTACTTCGCCCATCACATGTTCAGCCTTAAAAATCGCTTGGCGTTCGCCGTTAGGGTTCACCAAAACAATGGCTGCACTGTGATTCACCAAGTAGTCAGTTTCGCCTTCTTCAGGAATCGAGTACATCAAACCGAGACCATTCACAAATGGATATAACTGTGGATGTTCTGCACGAATGCCGACAAATTCTTCACCAAAAAACGAGGCGTAATCGGTAACACGTTTCACGCTGTCACGTTTCGGATCAACCGAGATCATCCATATGCGTACCGGTAACTCGGTATGCTTGGTGAGTTGCGGGAGTGCTTTGCGTAAATCAGCCATGGTCGTTGGGCAAATATCAGGGCAGAAGGTATAGCCAGTGAACAACAGGGTCCACTGACCTTTGAGATTATCATTGGTGACGTCGCTGCCCAAAGAGCTTTCGAGAGTAAAGGGTTGTAGCGCGCGTGCTGGCTCATAAACCAGGGCTTGCGGTTGTGGCTTAGGTAGCGTGTTGTAAATCACCACACCAGCAACCAGGGCAATAAGCGCAACAACGCTAATCAGTAGTTTTTGCATACCACTTACTCCGAAATCTTAATTCATTTATAACGCTGGCGTGACCAAGTAATGGTCCACTAACAACAGAATAAATAACCCAAATAACTGCCAAATTGAGAACTTGAACATATTAAAGGCGGTTAATTTACCCGGTGAAAACTTCAATTTCCACGCATAGACCAAAAACCAAATGCTTAATACGGTAGAGCCAACTAAGTAGATAACACCGGACATACCGATAATATAAGGTAGCAAGCACACCACGCCTAACAAGATGGTATAAAGCAAGATACAGGTCTTAGTAAATTCGATACCGTGGGTTACGGGTAGCATCGGAATATCTGCTTTCGCGTAGTCTTTCGCACGATGCACCGCTAACGCCCAGAAATGCGGCGGTGTCCAAGTAAAGACAATCATCACCAGTAATATGGCGAACGGGTGAATTTCGTTGGTAACAGCAGTCCAACCCAACAGGGGTGGTGCTGCGCCGGCGAGGCCGCCAATGACAATATTTTGCGGAGTCGCTCGCTTTAAGTACATGGTGTAAACAATGGCATAACCGACGAGGCTAGCTAAGGTTAGCCAAGCCGTAAGCATGTTGACCCAAATGGCTAATACTGCAAAACCCAATGCACCAAGCACCGCAGCGAAAGTTAAGACACGGCGAGGCGAGAGGGCGCCAGAAGGTAACGGGCGTCGTAGTGTGCGAGCCATACGCGCATCAATATGGCGATCGACTAGATGGTTTACCGCAGCTGCAGAACCCGACATAAAGCCGATACCAACAAGGCCAGGTACCATAATTTGCCAGGACACCCATGTTGGTGAGGCCAAACACATACCAACCAAAGCCGTGAGTAACAGCAGTAACACCACGTTAGGTTTGGTCAGGGTTAAATAATCACGCCAACTGGCATGCTTTTTATAGGTTTCTGCAAGCGCTTCATCGGCGCTTGCGAGTTGTACTTGTTCTGTCATCTGTTTTACCCCGCCGCTCATGCGTTGCGAGCGATCTTATAATTTAATCCAACTAAACTTAGCAGTAGCAATGCGCCGACCGCGTTGTGGGCAACGGCAACCTTCAGTGGCAGCATAAAAATTACATTACTGAAACCGAGTGCTAATTGCACCACGAGTGCTAGAGCGACCCAATTTAAACTACTGCGAATAACTTGTGTTTGTGTGCGGCGATAACTGAGCCACAACAAGAGCCCCACCACAATTGTGGTGAAGTAGGCACCAAACCGATGCACAACATGCATGGTCATTCGCTCAGCGTAATCGTGTGCGCCATATTGATAGGTGTCTGCGGCTGGTACCGAAAATGCACCGGCAAAATCTAGACGCTCCCCCCAGTTACCTTCACAGAAAGGTAATTCGGTACAGGCCATGGCTGCATAGTTCGCCGCAACCCAGCCTCCAAGTGCAATTTGTCCGAATACCACAAGGAGTGCAAATAGTGCAAAACCGCGCATCGGTCGCATTTTTGAATCGCCGAGTGGCATATGAACCCGCTCAAGGCGCAACAACAGTAAGTACAGCAGGGAAATGGTTGTAAAGCCACCCAACAGGTGCCCCATCACAATTAACGGCTGTAAATTCATAGTGACAGTCCACATGCCCAGTGCCGCTTGGAAGGTCACTAAAGCAAGCAGCAATACCGGTAAACCAACCGGCTGCGATGGGTCGTGGCGACGACGTACGAATGCCGCAATGGTGATCGCAAGAATGACCAAACCTAAGGTACCGGCTGCATAGCGATGAATCATTTCATTCCATGCTTTTTGAGATTCAAGCGGGGCGTGGGGAAACAATTCAACCGCTTTCTCGGCATCTTTTGGAACCGTTAGCTCACCATAGCAACCTGGCCAGTCTGGGCAACCTAAGCCGGCATCGGTTAAACGCGTATAAGCGCCCAATACAATCACGACAAATGCCAATAAAACACTGATTTTGACAAACGTACGCATGGCTCTAACCTACCTTTGAAAGTTTTAATAAGGTGCGAAGATCAGCAAGTAGGTTCTTCGCTTCGGCGCGCATGGCTTCTTCATCGGCATGCGTTGGGTAATGCAAGATCACGTTTCCGAGTGGATCGATAATAAACAGGTTATGCGTAGGTAATTGAGTCACTGCAGTTACTAAGTCGCCATTTTCGATATGTTTAACCAATGGCATATTGGTCAAATCGAGCGCGGTGCCATTCGAGGTAATCAGTAGTGGGTTGACGCGATCGGTTTCTTTGCCGAGGGCGATGTCCAATTGATTCATGGCATATAAACCTTGCAGACATGAATCGCCACAATTGCCGTCATCAACCAAGGCAACACGCCACCCTTCCGGTAGCGCAGAGTTCAAATCACCGAGTTCGAGAGGTGGCACTAACATGGTGCCTTTGTTGGTCACTGCGCCTTGATACCAATTTTGATCAAGAACTAGTTTTGCGCCAATGACAGGAATTAAAAATGCGAGTACCACACCGATTAGCGTCGCTCGCGATCGTTTTACGTTCGTCATGGTCATTCCTCTGTTGTTATTTTTTTGGAACGGCTGGCAAACCAAAATACCAGTAAACAAGCAAGCGCTAACGAAAACCATTGCATGGCGTAGGCCCGATGTTTTGTTGGTGTCATGACTTGCGGTTGCCATTGGCGTGGCCAACCAAAATCAGCAGTTTCTGAGAGTAGCACCACATAGTGCTGAATGGGAAGTTGTGTTGCGCTGCTTATTGCGTCAGCATCGAGTTGGGTAACACGTACCGGCCAGCGGTCGGCTTCAACGTAGGTTTCACCAGCCCCCCAGATTTGAGAAAGCTGCGGCTGATAGAATAGTCCGCCAATGGTAACGTTGCCCTGGGGCAGCGATAGTTGCGGCAGTTGCTGCCGGTCTTGTCCCCAAGGTACCCATCCCATATTCACCATGACAATCCCGTTTTTACCTACTGCGAATTCAGCATCAAGCAAACCAATAACTTGGTAGCCAGCTTGTCCATCTTGAATCTGGTTATCGAGAAGTAAGAAGTCATCTAAAAATCTTCCCTCGACGGACACTTCTGCATAACGACTTATCGCGTTGAGTGGTGTCTCGAAGGCATTTAAATTTATTGGGGAAGTCTGGCGTGATTCGTAGTCAGCGAAGAGTTGCTCTTTTTCATTGGCACGGTCAAGTTGCCAGAATCCAAGCTTGACCAAAATTGCAATTGCCAGCACAGTGAGCACTGTCGCAATGAGTTTACTCTTACGCATGGTAAACCCTGCCCACAATTACTCGATAGGAAGCTGTGATGGTTATTACTGCAAAAATCATATTGGTACTACTCATGTTATTTATGGTCGTTAACTTGTTTCGTGCATTATTCGCAATGCTACGTAACGACCCGACCAAACCACCAATGACAAAATATCTCGGGCAGCGTGTGCTGTTCTCAGCCATTGCCATTGTGGTGATCGTGATACTGCTGGCATCCGGTGTTTTGGTGCCAAATCCGCGGCCGTACTGACGTTTTATGCCAGTACGGCGTTAGTTACTACAATGATTACAACGTTATAAAACGTACACAAATATAAACAGGCACACCCAAACCACATCAACAAAGTGCCAGTACCAGCTTGTTGCTTGGAAGGCGAAGTGATTATCTGGGGTAAAGTGACCTTTGATAACACGTAAGAACATGATGATCAGCATTAAAGTACCCAAGGTCACGTGCATACCGTGGAAACCGGTGAGCATGTAGAAGGTATTACCATAAATGCCTGAATCGAGAGTTAACCCAAGTTCTTCATACGCGTGTACGTACTCAGCACCTTGAAGGTACAAGAAGATACAGCCGAGAATAATGGTAATACCCAACCAAACGGTGAGCTGTTTACGATTATTCTTCTCTAAGCCCACATGAGCGAAGTGACAGGTGACGCTCGAAACAATCAGAATGATGGTGTTGTAAAGCGGTAAGCCCATCCAACCCATTGCGCCTGATTCGGTGCCGCCTGGTGTTTTTGTCAGTGGCCAATGCGCTTCGAAAGCTGGCCATAGCACTTCGTTGGTCATGGCGTTATTACTAGCACCACCAAGCCATTCAACAGCAATGACGCGGGCATAGAACAAAGCGCCAAAGAACGCGGCGAAGAACATAATTTCTGAGAAAATAAACCAGCTCATGCCTTGACGATACGAGTGGCTAAGTTGATTACTGTATAAGCCCGACATTGACTCATTGATTTGATCGCGGAACCAACCAAATAACATCACAATCATCACGGCAATGCCGCCAAAAAGAATGTTTGAGCCCCAGCCGTCAACGGCCTCATTTTTCATATCAATAACTGTGTGGCCTGCACCAAAAGCAATCAAGCCTAATCCGACCGCGCCGACAATAGGCCACGGACTAGATGCCGGTACATAATATTTTTCGTGTTGTTGTGCCATAAAACGAATCCTCAGTCTGCCGATGTTGCTGCTTCAAACGTAGCAAGCACATCCGGTTGAGCATTGGCTGTCATATCGTACATGGTGTATGACAAAGTCAACGTGTGTATATGTTTAGGAATGTCAGGGTCTAAATAGAACTGCATTGGCATTTTTGTATCCGCACCTGCAGCAAGTGGCTGCTGGTTAAAGCAAAAACATTCAGTTTTATTCAAATACAAACCAGCTTCCCCCGGAGCAACTGAAGGAATCGCTTGCGCGACCATGTTTTGCCCCGTTGGATTGCTTGCCAAAAAATTGACGACTTTGGTTTCGCCCGGATGGACACGAACTGATTTCACTTCCGGTTCGAAACCCCACGGCATTCCTTTATTAACCCGAGTTATAAATTGCACATTAATGGTGCGTGACGTGTCGACACTGCGCATATTTGCGGCGGCTTGCTCATTCTTTGTGCGGCCGTTGAATCCGGTAATATCGCAAAACACTTCATACAGCGGCACCAGTGCAAAGCCGAAACCAAACATGCCGACGACCACAAAAAGTAAGCGTCGCACAACGCGCGCATTGTCTGCGCGCGGTGCTGGGTTTGGTGTTGGGCTATTGGTAGTCATGACTACTTCACCTCAGGTGGTGTTTCAAAGGTGTGGTATGGCGCCGGTGATGGTACCGTCCACTCTAGACCTTCTGCACCTTCCCATGGTTTTGCTGACGCTTTCTCGCCGCCACGCACACATTTGATGACAACAGCTAAGAAAATTAACTGTGAGAGACCAAATGCGAAGCCGCCGATACTAACAATCTGGTTAATATCTGCGAATTGCAGCGAGTAGTCAGGGATACGACGTGGCATACCCGCAAGACCAGCAAAATGCATTGGGAAGAACAGCACGTTGACCGAAATCAGCGACGTCCAGAAATGCCACTTCGCCAACGTCTCGTTGTACATATGACCAGTCCATTTCGGTAGCCAGTAGTATGCCGCTGCCATAATCGAGAAGATGGCACCCGTAACGAGTACATAATGGAAGTGTGCGACCACGAAGTAAGTATCGTGATACTGGAAGTCAACTGGGGTAATCGCAAGCATCAAGCCTGAGAAACCGCCAATGGTGAAAAGAATCACGAATGCTAGCGCAAACAACATTGGCGTTTCAAAGGTTATTGAACCGCGCCACATGGTGGCTACCCAGTTGAATACTTTCACCCCTGTTGGTACCGAAATTAGCATGGTGGCGTACATGAAGAAAATTTCCGCCGCCACTGGCATACCCGTGGTGAACATATGGTGAGCCCAAACAATGAAGCTCAGGCCTGCAATGGCTGCCGTTGCGTAAACCATCGACGAGTAACCAAACAATTTCTTACGTGAAAATGCGGGGATAATCGCGGAGATGATACCAAATGACGGTAAAATCATGATGTACACTTCGGGATGCCCAAAGAACCAGAAAATATGCTGGAACAATACAGGGTCACCACCGCCGGCTGCATCAAAGAAGCTGGTACCGAAGTATTTGTCGGTGAGTACCATGGTGACCGCACCGGCAAGCACTGGCATAACTGCAATCAGCAAGAATGCGGTGATAAACCATGTCCACACGAACAGTGGCATTTTCATGTAGGTCATGCCCGGTGCGCGCATGTTCATAATGGTAACAATCACGTTAATTGCGCCCATAATGGACGAAATACCCATGATGTGAACCGAGAACACGAACAATGCCGTTGAATCGCTACTGTAGGTAGTTGAAAGTGGTGCGTAGAAGGTCCAGCCAAATGCTGGGCCGCCGCCTTCCATAAACAACGAAGCAAGCAGGATTGCAAACGCAAACGGTAGAATCCAGAAGCTCCAGTTGTTCATGCGTGGCAATGCCATATCTGGTGCACCAATCATCATTGGTACCATCCAGTTAGCAAGGCCTGTGAAAGCCGGCATAACCGCACCAAATACCATAATCAGACCATGAACGGTCGTCATTTGGTTAAAGAAGTGCGGCTCTACAAGTTGTAAACCTGGCTGGAATAGCTCGGCGCGGATAACCATCGCCATTGAACCGCCAACCAAGAACATGATGAAACTGAACCATAAGTACATTGAACCAATGTCTTTGTGGTTCGTCGTGAATAACCAACGGGTAATACCCGATGGCGCGTGGTGGTGATGATCGTGATGATCCATCTCGCCAGCAACTGTGCTCATATCGGGTCTCCCTTACTTATTCAAAAATTCATTAACGTCAGCGGCCTGAATCAGGTCGCCAGTGTCATTACCCCAAGCATTACGCTCGTAGGTGATAACTGCCGCAAGCTCACGTAAGCTCAACTGATTACCGAACGCTTGCATGGCGGTGCCAGATTTACCATTCACAACAATGTTGATATGGCCGGCTTTGTCGTTCATAACCATATTGGTGCCTTTCAAGCTTGGGAATACGCCCGGAATACCTTCACCACTTGGTTGGTGACAGGCAGCACAGCTACCCAGATAGACACGTTCGCCGAGTTCCATCAGCTCATCTTTACTCATCGACATAGATAGTAGACGTTGCTCTTCTTCTTTCTCGGCTTTAGCAATGGCTTCCTGTTCGTTTATCCATGCCTCGTACTCAGCCGGCTCTTTCGCGATAACAACAACCGGCATAAAGCCGTGGTCTTTACCACAAAGTTCCGCGCACTGACCACGATAGATACCTGGCTCGTCAACTTTAGTCCACGCTTCGTTAATAAAGCCTGGGTTAGCGTCTTTCTTCACAGCAAAATCTGGTACCCACCACGAGTGGATAACATCATCTGACGTGACTAAGAAGCGAACCTTGGTATCGGTTGGGATAACTAACGGACGGTCGACTTCAAGCAAATAGTTTTCGCCTTTGTCGAGACGGTTGTTGATTTGATCTTGGCGAGTGGCTAGCAAACTATAATATTCAACATCGCTGTCGAAGTATTTGTAATGCCATTTCCACTGTGAACCTGTCACCAATACAGTCACTTCAGCCTCAGACGTGTCTTCCATAGCAAACAGTGTCTTGGTAGCTGGAATGGCCATACCGACCAGAATCAAAAATGGGATAACGGTCCACAGAATCTCAACTTTCACGTTCTCATGGAACGTGGCTGGTTTGTGGCCTTTCGATTTACGGTGCAAGATCATGGAAACAAACATGGCACCGAAAACGATGACACCTATCACACAGCAAATATAAAAAATCGTCATGTGTAGGTCGTAAACGCGTTGACTGATCTCGGTAACACCTTGAGTCAGGTTCAACTGCGATTGCGCACTAGCAGCAAGTGGAATACTCGCTAATAGCGCAGTGATGAGTCTAGTACTCACGCGACATCTCCTCTCATTCTTCCGACGTGGTTTTCCCACGAATACACCGAAGTGCGAGCCTGAAGAACAACGAGGTGAGCAGAAAAAGGAACAGCATTTCAGAAGAAAATCGCTTTCCCCACTAACCCTTTGTTGTTATGTATCAATGATTATTATTGTTTATTGTGTTAGCAGTTAATGCACATTCAAAATACCATTTTCTGGTGAAAAAGAAACCGCCATTTCGAATAATTTTTACATTCGCGTATAAAAAAAGGGCTGCACTGCAGCCCTCAACTGACAACCTTCACAAGCAGGATTAGTGGAGTGGGGGAAGTGAAGGTAAATCATTAAACACAAAACTGTGAGTGTGGCTGACTTTACTCGCCATTTTTAAGCGTTGCTGCATGCGTGGGGACAGGTCGCCCAACCAGCTCAGTACAAGACTACTTGTGCCAGCGAGTAGCGCCTGTTCCGTCGCCCATTCACGTTCATCCTGATTACGACCATGAACCCAGCGAATGCGTGTGCGGCTGATACCTGCTGCAACGAGCTGTTCAATCACTTCACGACGAGCACCGATCACGGTCACCCATTGATGCGTGCGCAACGACAAGGCATGCAGGCGCGGTAACAGGCTCTCTAAATCGGTCTGACTAGCCGAAAGCTCTGGTGCCGCTGACCAAATGTCAAAACCTGAATCATTCAATTGATTGCCAAATTGATTTCTCATAACCATGCTCCGTTGCGGATCACACCAACAGCTAACCCTTCAATAGTGAAGTACTGATGGGTGAGATCGACTTGAATAGGTGAAAATTCTTCATTCTCTGGGTGCAGCAAAATGATGTTGCCGCGACGCTCAAATCGTTTCACAGTGACGTCATCTTCGACGCGAGCGACAATAATCTGCCCATTACGTGCTTCATGTGTTTTGTGCACAGCGAGCAAATCACCGTCTAAAATACCGATGTCTTTCATACTCATACCGTTAACGCGTAATAAGAAATCGGCGTGCGGTTTAAACAAGTTCTGATCGACTTGATAGTGACTTTCGATGTGTTCTTGCGCCAAAATAGGCTCACCGGCCGCGACCTGACCGATTAACGGCAAGCCTTCAGGAACTTCTTCCTCTTCGATGCCAACTAACCGAATACCGCGAGACATGCCGGGCATCATCTCTATCACGCCTTTCTTGGCTAAAGCTTTTAAATGCTCTTCAGCGGCATTTGCAGACTTAAAACCAAGACGCTGAGCTATTTCAGCACGTGTTGGCGGCATGCCAGTCGCATCAATATTGTCTTTGATGAGATCAAGAATTTGCTGTTGTCGAGGCGTTAATGGTCGCATTTGAATACCTGTTTATCCATACAGTGATACTGTGAGTATATACAGGTGTTTTGGTTTCGCAACTTTTTTGTGCAAATTTTTTTCATTCAGACAAATTCAAGCAACAGTGGTATGCTTTATACGTTTGTATTTTGTGGGGATATTGCATGAGTCTGAAAGGCTTTTGGCGCGCTGTATTGCACTGGCCGGTGCGCTGGTTAACGCGTTTTGAAACAATTCTAGATGACACAACAGCACAAGTTGTTGGTGATAACAATGTCGTTTACGTGATGCGTTCAACGTCAAACACCGACATGCTCGTTGCGCAGCGCGCATTGAAGCAGGCGGGGTTACCTGACCCTACCGAAGACCTGATAGTCAATGGGCAACAGTTGGCTCGTGTGATGTACCTTGATCAAACGGATCATGGGTCGGCTGAAAAGGCTATTGAAGATTTTGAAAAACTCATTTCAGCCCATCAAAAAGATCAGCAGCTTAATGTCAAAGTGGTTCCGATAGGCCTATTTTGGGGACGTAAACCCGGTCAAGAGGCGCGCCAGGGGCATACCATGGTTGCTGACATTGATAACCCTGGTCATTGGCGTAAGTTTTGGCTGACAATGTTTTCTGGTCGTCATATTTTGATCCGCGCAAGCTCACCAGTGCACCTCCGTGAAATGGCTGAACAACGAGGGTCCACCCAACGCTTAGCCCACAAATTAGCACGCGTCGCACGGGTTCATTTTGTGCGTTTACGCCACGCCGTAGCCGGACCAAAGATGACCGAACGCGCCGTCGTCATTCAAGATTTGCTCGATACTCCGGCCTTAAAGCAAGCAATTGCCGATGAAGCGCGCAGTAAAAAGATAACTGAGCAACAGGCGCGCAAAACCGCAGAGAAATATCTGCATGAAATAGCAGCAAATTACAGCGATACGCTGGTTCGCTTGCTTGATCGCTTCATGACTTGGTGTTGGAGCCGTATCTACAACGGTATCCATATTGAAGGTGGTGAACGCATTCGCGAACTTGCCGAAGCCGGCCACGAAATCGTATATGTTCCGTGTCACCGTTCACACATGGACTATCTACTTTTAAGCTATGTGATCTATAAAGAAGGTCTCGTTCCACCACACATTGCAGCTGGCGTGAACTTAGATTTTTTCCCAGCAGGCCCCCTGTTCCGTCGTGGCGGCGCATTCTTTATTCGTCGTAGCTTCCGCGGCAACAAACTCTATTCCACGGTATTTCGCGAGTATTTAAACCGACTATTCCAAAAAGGCTATCCAGTTGAGTACTTCACGGAAGGTGGACGTAGTCGAACGGGGCGTTTGTTACCGCCGAAAACCGGTATGGTAGCGATGACTGTTCAAGGTATGCTCCGCGGGCAGCAACGTCCAATGTCATTGGTTCCTGTTTATTTGGGCTATGAACACGTGATGGAAGTGGGTACTTACCTGAAAGAGCTCAAAGGTAAGTCAAAAGAAAAAGAATCGGTGTGGCAGGTTATAAGCAGCCTGCGTCATTTACGTAATTTTGGGCAAGGCTATGTTAGCTTTGGTGAGCCAATTAATCTTGGCGAAGCGCTCGAGAAGTTACAGCCAAATTGGCGTGACTCAATAACGACTGGCGCGGAAGAACCAGAGCGTCCGAAGTGGCTGACACCGACGGTCAACCTATTAGCTGATCAGATTATGTGTCGCATTAATAACTCAGCGGCATTCAATAGCGTTAACTTATGCGCGCTGGCTATTCTTAGCTCTGAGCATCATGCGCTAACCCGCGAAGAGCTTGTAAGCCAATTGAATTTATACACGCGCATCATGCGCGAAGTGCCATACAGCAAAGATGCTTACGTGCCAGAAGAAGATGGTGAGCAGCTATGGCAACTCGCGAAAAAACACGACAAATTTATTGTTGAAGCCGACGGCATTGGCGAACTGATCCGTCTGGATGGTTCGACCGCCATTGCGATGACTTACTACCGTAATAACATCATGCATATGGTGATTGTACCGGCGCTATTGGCGGCTTTTGCATTAGGTCATAAGCGCTTTAGTGCGGATGCGGCGGTGAAGTTGTTAACGCAATTACATCCGCTGTTGCAAAGCGAACTATTTATTAGCCATAACGCCGAGGATATGACGTTATGGGTCAATGCACTACTTGAACAATATGTTCAATGCGGCCTTATTACCGACGCCGGTGATGGCACATTTGCTGTGGCGAAACGAGACTCGCGCACCTATTCGCAATTGGTATTGCTGGCACGTAGCTCGAGCGAGACGGCGCAGCGTTACGCTATCGTGTTGGAGTTGTTGCAGCAGGCTCAGCCTATTTCACGAAGCAACCTTGAGCAGCACTCGGTGCAGCTTGCTGAGCGCTTAAGTGCAATTCATGGTGTCAACGCGCCAGAGTTCTTCGACAAGAAGGTGCTAAGTACATTAATTGGGACTCTCAAATCTGAAGGCTATTTCAGTGTGATTGATTCGGGTGAGATGATGGCTGACCATCGCGTTGGTGAATTAAGTGACGCCGTGGATTTATTATTGGAGCCAGCTGTTTTACAAACTATTCGTCAATCGGTGAAGCAACTGGTTAACGCGGAGAGTTAACCAGTCTTTAGCCAGAACCTAAAACCAATAATGCGCAGCAACAGCGAGGGTTAATACCCAGCCCACGTTGTTGTTGTGCAAGAACGCTTGAAAACAGCGCCCAGGCTCGCGGTACCAAATAAGATAATGTTGCCAGCTAAATAGCAACGCAATGATGACAAGACCCACCCAATAAACCCAATTAAGCAGCAATAAGTAACCTAGCCAGCCGAGCAAAGCCAGCGTGGCTATCTGTAACAAAGCGATGGCGAATTTATCGTGTCCAGCAAATAAAATCGCGGTGGATTTCACCCCAATTTTCAAATCGTCCGCACGGTCTGCCATGGCGTATTCGGTGTCATACGCTACCGTCCATGCAATATTGGCGAAGAACAAAATCCATGCCACTAACGGTAGGCCTTGGTCGAGAGCGGTGAATGGCATGAGTACGCCAAAGCTAAAAGCCACCCCTAAAACCACCTGAGGTAGTTGCGTGAAGCGTTTACAAAACGGGTAAAGCGTTGCAACTGCGGCCGCCGCTATACTGAGTAAAACGGTCGCTCGATTGAATTGCAGTACAATGAGCAATGCAATGATTAACAGCACCCCAAACAGTGCCAACGCGTGCCAAGGCTTTAGTTCGCCCGTTGCCAGTGGGCGTAGTTTGGTGCGGCTAACATGGCCGTCAATGTTGCGGTCGGCGTAATCATTAATCACACAACCTGCTGAGCGCATCACAAATACGCCGAGCATAAATAAAACCACGGTGCGCAGCGGCGGGTTTCCTTCACCAGCAATGAGTAACGCCACCAACGTTGGCCAGCCAAGCAGCAAACTGCCAATAGGGCGGTCGGCGCGCATTAAACGCCAGCATGCACTAATGAATTGACCAACTTTGACCATGTTAAGCTTCCTTGTCTTGCAGCAATTGCATGAGTTTGGCGGGTACTGAATCGCCGATAAATACTTCGGCAACTAATACTTTCTGACCTGCGGCTTTGAAGCAGCTACGACGTCCCCACAAATGTTGCGCTGGATAACCGAGCTGCTGATTGAGCTGACCAATAGGTGACTGTGGTGAAAAATGAGCGACTTCAATCGCGCCACGTTCGAGGTCTGATTGCGCAAATAAATGTGCACCAAGCGGCTTATTGCCTAGTTGCCCGAGCTGCAATGCCTGTTCATCTAGCGCACTTTGCGGAAACACACTACGTGCAAATACCCACGGTTGCCCATCGCAGCACAATAATACTTCGCGAATAGCCGCGTGCTTGTCATCACCTAACCATTTGGCTTCATCGGGGCGAATACTGCCCGGTTGCTGACCAAGTACTTGCACTTCAAAACTGTTGCAGTGGCGTTTGAGTTTGGCGGTAAGTGAATCTGGATCAAGAAGCCAGGCCTGAATGATTGAACTATCAGGCAGCGCTGCCTCATGTGCCAACACCCAATCGGCTTGCTGATGCGCACGAATAATCGGAAACTCAAGCTGTGCTAACGCGACGCTTTTCATAAGTTGTTATTGAGAGCCATCTTTGCGGCTAGAATTTTGACCATAGAGGGTCAGTGCACGAATACCTGCACCAACTATCAGCCCCGAGATAAGCCCAGCTGTGTGTGCGGTATTGGCGATGTTGACCCAAAGCAGACCGGTATAGCCAATCACCAACCAAACCAGCATAAAGATGATAAGACCGTTGGGTAAGAACAGTGGATGCCGTGGATTCTTCCAACCAACCACTGTAGCAATACCAAATAAACCGTAAACTACACCTGACAGGCCACCAAAATATGGGCCGCTTTCAATAAACTGCGATGTATTCGAGGCTAGTGCGCAAAACAGAAAAGCGAGTATCAGCCACTTGCTGCCATAGTAACGCTCGAAACGACCACCAAGATACCACCACCAGAACACATTAAACACAATATGTAGCACGCTGAAGTGCAATAGTGCCGGTGTGAAGAAACGCCAAGGTTGCGTCCATGGCATGGCTTCAAAACTGTCGGGATTAAATAAAAATGCGCCAAGAATTGGCTCAGCAAGAGGCGTTAATAAACCGGTAAAAGTAAGAATAACAACAGCGGCGTAACCTGCCGTAAACCAACCTGCCTGCTGCAAAAGTTGTTGGAGAAAACTTTGCGGCGCTGCGGTTTCGGGCTGCGCTTCAGCGTGTTCGAAAACCTCGGCTGTAGCGAGTTCTGGGTTGTCTTTAAATGCTTGAATAAGCGCTTTGGCATGGGCTTGGTAGCTCGATACCGTTAGCCAAAGCTCTAATTCGTCACCATGTTCACTGACCGTCACCGGAACATTATGGCGTTGCAGGTAGGCGTACAACACTGCCATTTCGTCGGCGTTTCGTGTGGTCAGTAATTTTCTCATTTAGCTACGCTCCACCGCCTCGGGAAATGCTTGTGCCCAAGCCGTCATACCGCCGTCAAGGCTGCTCACCACTTCGACACCTTGATGAGCAAGATATTGCGCGGCGCCTTGGCTGCTGTTGCCGTGATAGCAGACGACAACAACTTCGTCGTTGTCGTCTAATTCATTGAGAAATTGCTGAACATTGGCGTCGGTTAATCGCATTGAACCGGGAATATGCGCCGCCGCATAGGAGCGCTCATCACGAATATCCACAAAGCGCGCTTGTTTGGATTCCCATAATTCATGCGCGGTGAGGGTATTAATACGTTTAAAATCTGCCATGTTCTATTCCTTGATTACTACGTTAGCTCCAGTCTAGAACAACTTTACCAGATTGGCCTGACGTCATAATATCAAAGCCTTTTTGGAAGTCGTTTACTGGCATACTGTGCGTTAAAATTGGTGACAGGTCGAGTCCTGATTGCAATAAGCTCGCCATCTTATACCAAGTCTCAAACATTTCGCGGCCATAAATACCCTTAATGACGAGCCCTTTGAAAATAACCTGGTTCCAATCAATCGCAACGCTGGTTGGTGGAATACCGAGCATGGCAATTTTGCCGCCATGATTCATGGTTTCGAGCATTTGTGCGAACGCAGAAGGAACGCCTGACATTTCAAGGCCAACATCGAAGCCTTCTTTCATGCCGAGTTCGTTCATGACATCTTTCAAATTCTCTTTGCTCACGTCAACCGCACGGGTGGCGCCCATTTTCTTCGCTAATTCTAGGCGATACTCGTTCACGTCGGTAATCACCACATGACGGGCGCCAACGTGACGCGCGACTGCCGCGGCCATGATGCCAATTGGGCCTGCGCCGGTAATTAGAACGTCTTCGCCAACCAAATCAAATGCGAGAGCCGTGTGTACAGCATTACCGAATGGGTCGAAAATCGCGGCTAAATCGTCGCTGATATCGTCTGGCAATTTGAATGCGTTTTCTGCAGGAATCACCAAGTATTCAGCGAATGCACCAGGGCGATTGACGCCAACACCAAACGTGTTGCGGCAAAGGTGGCGACGTCCAGCACGGCAGTTGCGGCAATGACCGCAAGTGATATGGCCTTCGCCAGAAACGCGATCGCCTTTTTTGAACCCACGAACGCCTTCGCCCATTGCTTCAACCACGCCAACGTATTCGTGTCCGACAACCATTGGAACGGGAATGGTTTTTTGTGACCACTCATCCCATTTATAGATGTGCACGTCGGTGCCACAAATAGCCGTTTTTTTGATGCGAATGAGCAAATCGTTGTAGCCGTATTCAGGCTTCTCAACGTCGGTCATCCAGATACCTGGTTCAGCGTGCAATTTTGCCAATGCTTTCATAAATCGTTCCCTTCAATCTTCTAAAAGACGATTAAATAATGCCGAGATCTTTGCCAATACGCGTGAATGCGTCAATGGCGCGATCGAGTTGCTCACGGGTGTGTGCGGCAGACATTTGCGTACGGATTCGTGCTTTGCCGCGCGGCACCACTGGGAATGAGAAGCCGACAACGTAAATACCTTCTTTCAGCATGCGGTCAGCCATCTCTGAAGCAAGGCGCGCATCACCAATCATCACCGGGATAATCGCGTGATCTGCACCACTTAAAGTAAACCCGGCTTTGGTCATTTCGCTACGGAAGTAGTTTGCGTTATCCCAGAGTTTTTGACGAAGATCATGACCATTTTCAAGCATTTCGAGTACGCGAATAGAGGCTTGAACAATCGCTGGTGCAACTGAGTTTGAGAACAAGTACGGGCGTGAACGCTGACGTAACCAGTCAATCACCGGTTTTTTACCTGAGGTATAACCACCAGAAGCACCGCCAAGAGCCTTACCTAAAGTACCGGTAATGATATCCACGCGACCCAAAACGTTGCAGTACTCGTGCGTGCCTTTACCGTTCTCGCCCAAGAAACCGGTGGCGTGACAATCGTCCATCATCACCAATGCGCCGTATTCGTCGGCTAGGTCGCAGATGCCATTCAAGTTTGCAATCACGCCGTCCATTGAGAAGACGCCATCGGTGGCGATTAGAATGTTGCGAGCGCCATCGGCTTTTGCTTGCTTTAATTGTGCTTCCAAGTCAGCCATATCATTGTTTTTATAGCGGAAACGCTTGGCTTTGCTCAAACGAATGCCGTCGATAATCGATGCATGGTTGAGTTCGTCACTGATTATTGCGTCTTCTGGGCCCATCAATGTTTCGAATAAGCCGCCGTTTGCATCAAAGCATGACGAGTACAGAATTGTGTCTTCGGTACCTAAAAACGCGCTTAATTTTGCTTCAAGCGTTTTATGAATATCTTGCGTACCGCAAATAAAACGAACTGAAGCTGTACCAAAACCGTGTTCATCAAGACCTTTTTTCGCTGCTTTGATGAGCTCCGAGTTATTGGCCAAACCTAAATAGTTGTTGGCACAAAAGTTCAATACCGATTCGCCATCGCCAACTTCAATTTCAGCATCTTGATCACCAAGAATAATGCGTTCGCTTTTGTATAAACCTTCGTTCTTCAGCTCTTCTAACTGCGTTTCAAGCTGTTGATAAAAATCTTGCTTCATGTAATTCTCCGTGCTTCGGACCTGACGGGTGAACTTAAGTGTTTTCTAACCTAAGCTGTTACGATAAGCATAGTTTACCCGATCAGCGGGGGGCTGCGCATCCTCATTTCATCAGCTGGAGAAATTTCATGCACAAACGCGCCATTTATCCTGGAACCTTTGATCCTATTACCAATGGTCATGCCGATTTAATTGAGCGGGCAGCGAATTTGTTCAGTGAAATTATTGTGGGTGTCGCAAATAGTCCCAGCAAAAAGCCGATGTTTACGCTGGAAGAGCGCGTTGAGCTGGTGCGAGAAGTGACCGCTGAATTACCGAATGTCACCGTGGTTGGGTTTAGCGGCTTGCTGGTAGATTTCGCCAAAGAGCAGGGCGCAACGGTATTGATCCGCGGTTTGCGTGCCGTGTCTGATTTTGAATATGAATTTCAGTTGGCAAATATGAATCGCCGTTTATTCCCGGGCTTAGAAAGCGTGTTTTTAACGCCGGCTGAAGAGAATTCGTTTATTTCTTCTACGTTGGTGAAAGAAGTGGCTATTCACCACGGCGACGTGCGCCAATTCACTGACGCACGTGTTGCAGAAGCCTTGGAAAATAAAATTAAAGCGCGCTAGTAAGTGGTTACTTACAGCGCGACATCCACAAATACCCACGCTAACAATAGCGGACATATCAAACGTAAATGCCAGAATAACAGGCGGTAACGCCATGACGTTGTCGCCAACTCACGTACACGGTTACTGCGCTGCCAAAACCAACCCAGCACAATAAAATAGAATAAGCCGGAGAGTGGTAGCTGAAACTGTGTGACGTAGGTAACCACCCAGTTAAATAATGGCTCAAACCAAATCACCAACGCACACCCAATCACCGCTATGATTGCCGCAATAATGCTTGCCGCTTGGCGACGATTGAGCGGATGCGTTTCAATGGCATAGGCAATTGGCACTTCAGCCGTTGCAATGGTTGAGGTGAGTGCCGCAATACTCAGCAAAGCGAAAAAGCCAAAGCCTAACCACGCACCGGCATAACCTAATTGGGTAAACAAATCCGGCAGCACTTGGAAAATCAAACGACCTTCGCCAATCAGCTGCTCGCCTTCAGTAACGCTTAGCCCTTGCGCCATCGCAACATACAATGCCGGTATAATCAGCAAACCAGCCAAAAACGCCACGAAGGTATCCAGTGCCGCGACGCTCCAAGTTAACCGACCGATTCTTGTGTCTTTCTTCAAATAGCTGCCATAAATCATCATGCCGCCTAATCCAATCGACAGCGAGAAAAACGCTTGGCCCATGGCAGAAACTAATAAATCAGCATTCCACATCGCGGAAAAATCTGGCACCAAATAAGCGCGAAATCCATCGGCAGAGCCCGGCAACGTACTCATGTAGGCAATCAAACCAACTAGCAACACGACTAACAACGGCATTAAGCGTCGCGACCAACGTTCGATACCTTGCTGCACCCCGTTGATGACAATCCCGAAGGTCAAGGCGACGAAAACCAGTAGCAATATAATATCGCGCAGCATCGAGGCGTCTGCAAAAAATGGGGTCATTGCCGGCAATTGAAGGGCAGTCAACAGGAAGGTGAAGCCTTCAGCGAGCATCCATGCGGCCACTAAGTGATAAAAACTCAGCATTAAAATGGCGCCGACAACGTTCAAGTAACCCATCGTTTTACCGCTGATTGCTGTCAACGGTTGTGCTGTCGCACTTAACGAGCTAAGGGCTTTTACTGGGTTGGCTTGAGCCGCGTGACCAAGGCTTAATTCGGTGTATAACGCGGGTACGGCGAGGACCACGACAACCAGTAAATAGACGATTAAAAATGCAGCGCCACCGTGGTTTGCAACTTGACTAGGGAAACCCCAAATATTGCCGAGGCCAATAGCTGAGCCTGCTGCAGCAAGTACAAAGCCAATTCGTGTATGAAAACTATCGCGCATATTTTAACCATTACTTTTGCGGTAAAAGGCGCCATTCTAGCCTTAAAATGGCGACAAAGACTATCATTTTTGAGTGTTTGGAGTTAGAATCGCGCCCCAAGTTTACTTTTCAAATTTTTGCTCAAACCAGACCCGCAGGAGTCCGTCACATGACTGATCTGGATCTAGGCCGTTACGGCATCACAGACGTCACTGAAATTGTCCATAACCCTTCTTATGAACAACTGTTCGAAGAAGAAACACGCGCTGATCTTCAAGGTTTTGAAAAAGGTGTTGTCACCGACCTTGGTGCGGTTGCCGTTGATACTGGTATTTTTACTGGTCGTTCGCCAAAGGACAAATACATTGTGCGCGACGAAACCACCAAAGACACGTTGTGGTGGGCTGACCAAGGCAAAAATGATAACAAAGCGATTACCCCTGAAATTTGGGCTGATCTGAAAGAAACAGTTACCGGTCAATTATCTGGCAAGCGTCTGTTTGTTGTTGATACCTATTGCGGTGCAAACGAAGACACGCGCCTTGCAGTGCGCTTCATTACTGAAGTGGCATGGCAAGCCCACTTCGTGAAAAACATGTTTATTCGCCCATCAGCAGAAGAGTTAGAAAACTTCACTCCTGATTTCGTGGTCATGAATGGTGCAAAATGTATCAACCACAAATGGCAAGAGCACGGCCTTAACTCTGAGAACTTCGTTGCCTTTAATTTAACTGAGCGCATTCAGTTAATTGGTGGTACTTGGTACGGCGGCGAAATGAAGAAAGGTATGTTCTCAATCATGAACTACTATCTGCCGTTGCAAGGCATTGCATCAATGCACTGTTCTGCCAATGTTGGTGAAGATGGCGACGTTGCTATTTTCTTTGGCTTATCAGGTACCGGTAAAACCACGTTATCAACCGATCCAAAACGTCAGTTGATTGGTGACGACGAGCACGGTTGGGATGACGACGGCGTATTTAATTTTGAAGGTGGTTGTTATGCAAAAACGATCAACCTGTCAGCTGAAGCAGAACCAGATATTTACAACGCAATTCGTCGCGACGCATTGTTAGAAAACGTAACCGTTGATGACGAAGGCCGTGTTGATTTCGACGATAACTCGAAAACTGAAAACACGCGTGTGTCGTACCCGATTTATCACATCGATAACATTGTGAAACCAGTTTCTAAAGCCGGTCACGCTCAGAAAGTTATCTTCTTAACAGCTGATGCGTTTGGCGTATTACCGCCTGTTTCAAAACTGACGAAAGAACAAACCGAGTACTACTTCTTGTCAGGCTTCACTGCGAAGTTGGCTGGTACTGAGCGCGGCATTACTGAACCGACGCCAACGTTCTCAAGCTGTTTTGGTGCAGCATTCTTAACGCTACACCCAACACAATACGCTGAAGTATTGGTGAAGCGTATGGAAGCATCTGGTGCAGAAGCTTACTTAGTGAATACCGGCTGGAACGGCACTGGTAAGCGTATTTCAATTCAAGCCACGCGCGCTATCATTGACTCGATTCTTGACGGTAGCATTGAAAATGCGGAATTTGTTCAGTTGCCGTATTTCAACTTGGCCATGCCGACCGCATTGAACGGCGTTCAAGAGCAGCACATTCTCGACCCGCGTAATACCTACGAAGATAAAGGTGATTGGGATGTGAAAGCTAAAGACTTGGCACAGCGTTTTGTCGCGAACTTCGAGAAGTTCACTGACAATGAAGAAGGTAAAGCGCTGGTTGCAGCAGGTCCTCAGCTCTAAGGGCATGTAGGAAGTTTGAAAAAGGCAGCTAATTAGCTGCCTTTTTTATTTTCTGAGAATGCGTGTAGTTTTACCTAAACGGGTGCAATTGCGACCGTCGTGCTTGGCTTGATATAACCCGTTATCCGCGCGCTGAACAATTGAGACAAGGGTGTCTTCCGAGCTGTATGCTGCACAACCGATACTCACTGTGAGGTGTAACTTCTCATCGGTAAAACGGTGCTCTGCAACAGCAATGCGAATTTTCTCGGCTAGCTCGACAGCGCCGCCTTCATTAGTATCGGGCGCAATTATCAAGAATTCTTCGCCGCCCCAACGTCCAAGATTGTCGCTTGAGCGAACATGACTCAATAGCACTTCGCTAAGCTCTTTAAGAACTTGGTCACCAACAATGTGCCCATAACTATCATTCAGGGTTTTAAAGTGATCGGTATCGAGAATCAATACCGCGAGATCATGCTCATGGCGTTGTGCCCGACTGAGTTCCTGTTCTAGTACATCATCTAGATGCGAGCGGTTATTCAACTGAGTTAACGGATCGGTTTTAGCTAGTATCTCTAACTCGCTGTTTCGTTTAGCAAGAAAACTAAAGGCTTCTTCGCGTGATTTTTCATAGTGACGTGAAATAGTCAGTACCGCAAACAGTGCGAGCGAGATATTAAAAACGGCTGGAATATTAATTGCGTAACTTGGCCACTGTGGCGCAAACCAAATTACAAAGGCTACTAAAGCAGTTAAAAAAATACCACTTACATAAAGCCCCAGATGCAAACCAAGCAAGAAAAACGCAAGCAAAGGCACCATGCTAAACCAAATAAAAGAATAGTTGCGGCCTTGTGCGAGCACAAAATAAATACTGAGAAAAATGACAATGATGCCAATTAGTAAACGAGCGCTACGCTCAATATTGAGGTGTTTACGAAGATCAAGCTGCAATGCCAATATACCGCCAAATAGCACTGCATCAGCGACCGCCATTAATGGATAGTCAAATAGAAAGATATTTAGAAAAAAGAATATCCCAGTGTATATCTGCAGAATCAGTTGAATATTCTGCATTAACTTTATCCGCCAGTAGCGCAGGTCTTCTGGCTGAAAAGGGTGGGGAATAACCCACCACCCTTTATTAAATAGTTCCTTAAGACCTGCCACGAACCACCTCTATTTCAGCTTTTCTGCGTGAGGTAATTCATGTGCTGGTGCTTCTTTATTACCTTCTACCAAGAAGTGCTGCATCCAACGCATGAGGCGCATAGCGTAGTCTAGCTGCGCAGCAACACGGCGGTTACCATGGCCTTCACCTGGGTAAAGTACAAGACGAACAGGCACATTGCCATGGGTTTTCAAATAACGATATAGCTCCATCGATTGACTTGGATGCACACGTGTATCTTCTTTACCGTGCATGATCAAAATTGGTGTGCGAGCTTTCTCAGCATGATAAATAGGACTGCGCTCTAAGTACCACTGCCATTTTTCCCACGGATAGCTGCGAGCATGAACGGCGTGCATTTCTTTTGCAATGTCGGTTGTACCGAACTTCGAAATGTTATCGCTGATACCCACAAACATGACGCTTGCGGCAAAATGTTCAGTGAGTGCAGTGGCACCCCATGCGGAAGCGAAACCACCATATGAGCCGCCAGTGATACCAACTTTCTTGGCATCAACCAGTCCCATTTCCACTAAGTGATTTTTACCGTCAACTAAGTCATCAAACTCTTTACCGGCATAATCGTTCTGGCCAAGCTTTGAGAATTCAACGCCACGACCAGTACTTCCACGGTAGTTCGGGAAGAACAACGCATAGCCTTGTTGCGCAGCATATTTCACAGGGCTACCGTAGCGGTCGAGCCAGCCATTGCTGTAATGCGCTTCAGGACCACCGTGAACCACCATAATTAATGGGTAGCGTTGACCTTCTTTATAATCGGTTGGGTAAACCACAATACCTTCAAGATCAAGGCCGTCACGCGCTTTGTAACGCACGGTTTCTTGACGCGGCATGGTGACGTCGGCTAACCAAGGGTTTGAATTCGTAAGGCGTTCAATACGCTGGCCACTAATACGGAACAATTCAGTCGGGTGAGCGGCACTGTGAGCACGTACTAACACATCGTCGTGCCCTGGCGTTACTTCAATATCAACCGCAATTAACTCACTAGGCTCCATAATAATGCGCGTTTCTAGCCATTGCATGGTAAGCGCTTGCACTTCGCTTTGGGTGCCACGGTGACCTAACCAGATTAACTCATCGTTACGACGCCAAGCGATATCTTGCACGTGGCCTTGGTAATCCGGTAATACTTCTCTGCGCTCGTTCTCTTTGCTGGTGTCATACACATATAGACGACCATCGGACGGGTCGTTGTAATCGGCGGCGCCGATCACGGCTAAGTATCGGCCGTCTGGCGAGAATTCAGCTTTACCTAACTTACCAACTGACTCAAAAGAGCTGACTTGTTTGCCGTTGAGGTCGAGCAATTGATATTGGCTGCTCATATAATTGTCATCAACAAGCGCGGTCGGCGCTACACGAACCAATAATTGTTCGTGCTCTGGGCGAAATGCTACAGAAAGTACTTGCTGAGAGTCAGTTAACTGAACTGGCTTAGCGTTTTCAGCTTGGGTATCGTAAAGCCATAGATGAGTAAACTGATGTTCTTCTTCATAAACTTCAGCTTTGAAGCCTTTTTTAGCGAGTTTCGATTTTGTGTCGTCGGCTTTGCTACGTGCACGAAATGCAATGTAGCGGCCGTCGGCGCTAATAGCATAGCTGCTTATGGCAGCATCATGGCTCAGAGCCAGTTGCGCTTCACCACCGGTGGTCGCCATTTTATAGAGACTGGTATGTTTGACACCTTCACGTTTCGCCAAGAAATAAATAGTTTGGCCATTGAAACTAACAGCGCCCAAGCTTTCTTTTCCGGTAATGAACGGTACGCTTGCGGAATTGCCGCGCACGGTAAATAGCTCAATATAGGAACTGCCATCGTCATCAACATACGGTTGGCGTGGCACGACTCGCGTAAAGGCAGCCAACTGACCGTCAGCGGCAAGTGCGGCACTATTTACAGATTGAACGGTAACGGTTTCTTCGAGCGTGATGTCACGCGCGTAGGTAGAAACTGACATTACCGCAGCGACTAATACAAGACTAATGCTGCGCAGCATGATGTACTCCTCGTTGCTTTGTTGTTCATGAAATATTCATAATTATTTTCCAATCTTACCAGCAAAATTATTGACTTCCCACGAAATAACGCCAATCTGTTAACAACATTTTAAGGTTTGGATGGTACATGGTTGACCAATTATTAATCGGAGCAATTCTGCTAGGCGCTTTAGTCCTTTTTGTGTGGGACCGCTGGCGCTATGACTTGGTGGCGATGTTCGCTTTATTAGTAGCGGCAGCTCTAGGATTAGTACCAACCAACGAAGTATTTTCAGGTTTTGGTAATGCAGCGGTGATTACGGTGGCGGCAGTATTAGTCATTAGTCATGCCATGTGGCGTTCTGGTGTGGTTGATGCGTTAGCGTCACTAATGAAACGTGTTGGCGATAAAGCTTGGGTGCAAATGTTGGCACTCACCAGTATCACCGCGTTTTGTTCTGCGTTTATCAGTAATACCGGCACGATGGCTATTATGATCCCCGTCGCTTTGCAACTGTCACGCAGCGGGCTAGGTCACGCTTCCAAGGTGCTCATGCCGATGGCTTTTGGCTCATTGTTGGGCGGTACCGTGACCATGATTGGTACACCTTCCAATATTATTGTGGCAGATATCCGTCGTGAATCAGTCGGTGACAGTTTTGGTATTTTTGATTTTACCGCAGTGGGCGTATCGCTAACGGTCATTGGCTTAGTGTTTATGTGGCTAACCAGCCGCTGGTTGGTGCCGAAAACCAATAGTCGTGACAGCGCTAACTCACCGTATGATATGAGTTCATATATGACCGAGTTATGGGTGCCATCAACCGCCAGCTACGTCGGGCAAACGCTCTACGAACTCGAAAGTCGCATCAAAGAAAACTTCGCGGTCGTCGCGATAAAACAAGATAAAACTGTGATGACAGCCCCGCCTCGTTATTACCGAATCAAGGCGGAAGATGTTCTGATAGTTGAAGCGGACACAGACACACTTCAACAAATTATCGACGCGACCGGCTTTGAATTAAACGCAGAAGAAGAATTAGCTGATCGCTTCTTAATTTCGGATGAGGTTCAAGTTGTGGAAGGCGTTGTGGGCCCTGACTCACGCTTAGTAGGCCGGTCGGCTGCCGATTTACGCTTGCGTCATCGGTTTGGTGTGAATGTGTTAGCCGTTGCTCGACAAGGGCAACCGGTGAAACCCAACTTAGCGAATATTCGCTTTAAACCCGGTGATGTTTTGTTGTTGCAGGGAGATGCCGAAATTCTCACGGATGTATTCCGCCGTTTTGGATGCTTTCCATTAGCTCAGCGCAGTATGCGAATTGGTGCCGTTAAAAAACTGTTTACGCCGCTCGCCATTTTTGCGGCTGCCATTATGCTCAGTGCGCTTGGTTTTCTATCGGTTCCCGTGGCTTTTACTGCTGCCGCTGGGGCAATGGTGTTGAGCAATATTATTCCGCTGCGCGAGCTTTATGAAAACGTTGATTGGCCCATAGTTGTTTTACTTGGTGCGACCATTCCGTTAGGTGGCGCTCTAGAACGAAGTGGCGCGGCACATACCCTTGCTGATTGGGCGCTTCTGGTGAGTAACGATGCACCTGCTGCGGTGGCATTATCGATATTATTAGTTGTCACATTGGCGTTATCGAACATTATTAATAACGCCGCTGCAGCGGTATTGATGGCGCCAATTGGTTTGAATATGGCAAGTGGTCTTGGCGTATCAGCGGACCCGTTTTTGATGGTGGTTGCGATTGGTGCCGCATTACCTTTTATTACACCGATTGGGCATCAATCGAATATATTAGTGATGGGCCCAGGCGGTTATGCTTTCGGCGACTATTGGAAGCTCGGACTTCCACTCACGTTGGTGCTGTGCGTTGCTACAGTGCCGTTGATTCTTTGGTTTTGGCCGCTTGGCGCATAGATTCTGCACCCCGCGCAACGATTCGTAACTGCGCGATTGTCTGCTCGGTTAAACGCTGGCGCTCTTTGGTGTCAGCATCTAACGCATCGGCGCCGGCGCTGAATACAATCCGCACAATGGCATCAGCCTGTAACTCAGCCACTTCACGTTCAAACTGTTGCTCATCGACGAGATAATCGACTAACTCAGCAGTAAAATGCTCCACTTCGCGGGTTACGGCTAAGCGAAATTCACGTGAGTTGCCTGATTTTTCTTGTAGTAATAAACGGAAAATAGCGGTGTTGTTGGTTACAAACTCCATAAATGTGGTAACTGACGCACGAATAATGGAACCACCTTTGGCAATTTGCTGACGCGATTGCCGCAATAATTGGCGCAATGTAAGGCCGCCTTCGTCCACCAACGTCAAACCTAATTCTTCCATATTTTGAAAGTGTCGATAAAAAGAGGTTGGCGCAATACCGGCTTCGCGAGCGACTTCACGCAGGCTTAAACTGGAATAACCATGTTCGGCACTAAGCTGATTCATTGCCGCTTGAATAAGGGCGCGTCGGGTTTTTTCTTTTTGGGCTGCGCGAACACCGGCCATAGCATGGAACTCTTGTTAGATTAAATCGTCAAACGGATTATGTCAGTGAACGTGTGTTCACGCAATTCGCCGTTTTTTGCACGATTTTACTTGCGTGCTCATCAAAGGGTAGGTAAATTGAGCGAACACGTGTTCACTGAACGCGAGCGATTTTCATTTTAGTTTTTAAGTTGGTTAATTTATGTCGTCAGATCCTGTTTCAGCAGCCGCTGAAAAACCCCCAATTATTTGGCTTAACCTCAGTGTCTTTGCCATTACCTTTTTAGTGACTGTTATTGGCGTACCATGGTACGGCTTAACGCACGGTTTTTCGGCAGGCCTTATTGCTGGATTAATCGGTACCATTGTATTCGCTGGTATTTCAATTACCGCGGGTTACCATCGCCTTTGGGCGCACCGTGCTTATGATGCACATTGGTCGCTACGCATTTTATTTGCGCTTGGTGGTGCCTTAGCCGTTCAAAACAGCGCCTTGCATTGGTCATCCGATCATCGTGAACACCACAAGCATGTGGATGATAACGACAAAGACCCATACTCAGCGAAGCGTGGCTTTTGGTACTCGCACATCGGTTGGATGTTGCGTGAATATCAGGCTTCCCGATACAGCAACTATGACAATGCAAAAGACTTACAGAATGATCCGATTGTTATGTGGCAGCACCGCAATTATCTGTTGTTAACGCTGGTAACTTCTATCGGTTGGCCAATTGCATTAGGTGTTATGCTTGGTGATGTCTGGGGCGCAATTATCTTAGTTGGCTTCGCACGCTTGGTGATTAATCACCACACCACGTTCTTCATTAACTCATTAGCGCACATTTGGGGTAAGCAAACCTATACTGATCGCAACACAGCTCGCGACAACGGTGTGTTGGCGCTGCTGACATTTGGTGAGGGCTATCATAACTACCACCATATCTTTTCGGCCGATTACCGTAACGGGATTCGTTGGTGGCATTTTGACCCAACCAAATGGTTGATTCGTGCGTGTTCATGGGTAGGGCTTACCAGCAACCTGAAACGTACAAATGGCTATCAAGTTGAAAAAGCTCGTCTAGAGATGCAGTTTAAAAAAGCGACGGCAAAAGCGCAGTTGTCTTGCGAAACAACCATGGCCAAATTACATGATGAATTTGATGTGATGGTGGCGAAATTACGTGAATATTATCAAGTACGTAAGCAACTACTTGATACAAAAGCAAAAGCGATGGCTGACAGCATGCACATGCCAACCTTAGCGGAGCTACAGGCGAAAGCTGATATTATGCGTATTGCCTTCAATACACATAAGCAAGAGTTTCAAGAGCTATTACAGCGTACGTTGCGTGCGCCGCAAGCCGCGTAAACTGACTGACGAAAGAAAAAGCCGACCATGTGGTCGGCTTTTTTGTGGGCGTTTCTACCGTTATTTCTTCGCTTTTGCGAATGCTTCGGCAAGAGCGGACCCCATCGCCGAGTTCATTGCTGGCTGAGCCGCCGGTTTCGGGCGTGATTGGCCACCAGCGCCACGCGGCTTGTTGCTTTGTGGTTTGGCTTGGCTTGATTGGTTTGATGCTACAGCAGTTGGCTCGTCGGTTAGGCGCATGGTTAAACTAATACGTTTACGCGGAACATCCACTTCCAGCACTTTCACCTTCACAATATCACCGGCTTTCACGATTTCGCGAGGGTCACTCACGAACTTGTCGGATAACGCCGACACATGCACTAAACCATCCTGATGCACACCAATATCAACGAAGGCACCAAAGGCGGCAACGTTACTCACAACACCCTCAAGCGTCATACCCGGTTTCAGATCTTTAATGTCGTCCACGCCATCTTTAAAGCTAGCTGTTTTAAATTCAGGACGAGGGTCTCGGCCTGGTTTATCTAACTCGCGCAAAATATCCTGTACCGTCGGTAAACCAAAGGTTTCATCGGTGAAGTCTTTGGCGTTAATTTGTTTTAAAAACGCGGTGTCACCAATGATATCGGCCACTTGTTTCTGGCTATGTGCAGCTATGCGCTCAACCACCGGGTACGCTTCTGGGTGAACCGCTGAACTATCGAGTGGTTGTTCACCATTCATAATGCGCAAGAAACCTGCGGCTTGTTCAAACGACTTCGGTCCCATTCGTGCAACTTTTAACAGTTGCTGGCGGGTTGCAAAGCGGCCATGGCTATCGCGATGCGCAACAATGTTTTGTGCCAACGTTTTGGTTAAACCAGCAACGCGCGCCAATAGCGCAACCGAGGCTGTATTTAAGTCGACACCAACGGCGTTAACACAGTCTTCAACCACGGCATCAAGGCTCTGTGCTAATTGAGCTTGGCTAACATCATGCTGATACTGGCCAACACCAATTGATTTTGGTTCAATTTTAACGAGCTCAGCCAAAGGATCTTGCAAGCGGCGTGCAATTGAAACAGCACCACGCAACGAAACATCTAAGTCTGGAAACTCAAGCGCGGCAAGTTCAGAGGCAGAGTAAACTGAAGCACCAGCTTCGTTCACAATGACTTTATTGGCTTTAATTTCTGGGTTCGCTTTGAGCATTTCGGCAACAAGCTTGTCGGTTTCACGCGAATAGGTTCCGTTACCAATCGAGATCAATTCAACTTTGTGTTGCTTACACATGCCGGCTAGCGTGCGCATGGCCTTATCGACTTGGTTTTGCGGCTGGAACGGGAATACCGTGTTGGTGCCTAATACTTTGCCGGTACTATCGACCACAGCTACTTTAATGCCCGTGCGTACGCCCGGATCAAGCCCCATCGTTACTTTGTCACCGGCCGGCGCTGCCATTAGCAAATCTTTTAGGTTATTGGCAAAAATTTGAATTGCATCGGTTTCAGCACGCTCGCGTACCGAGCCGAATAGTTCCGTTTCCATGTGCAGTAATATTTTGATGCGCCAAGTCCACTGTACGGTTTGTTGAAGCCATGTATCGGCTGCGCGCCCTTTATCTTGCCAGTCAATATGAGCAGCAATTAATTGTTCGCCATAACTACGCGCTTTCGGGTCTTCCTGTTGCGGATCTGGGTTTAACTTGAGTTGCAAGATACCTTCGTTACGCCCGCGGAATAATGCGAGTGCGCGATGCGAAGGAATTTTCTTCAGGGCTTCGCTAAACTCAAAGTAGTCGCGATACTTCGCGCCTTCGTTTTCTTTGCCAGGCGCAACAACACTGGTGATCTCGGCGTTGTTCCACAAGTAATCGCGAACTTTTTTCAACAATGCGGCATCTTCGGCAAAGCGTTCCATCAGAATGAAGCGTGCGCCATCAAGTACCGCTTTTTCATCAGCAAAACCAGCATCGGTGTTGATATATTTTTGTGCCTCGGTTTCAGGCGATAGTTCTGGGTTACCAAACAACGCGTCGGCAAGTGGTTCAAGGCCCGCCTCAATGGCGATTTGCCCTTTGGTACGTCGCTTCGGCTTATAAGGCAGATATAAATCTTCGAGTTCGGTTTTTGAGGCGGTTTCTAAAATCGCTTGCTCGAGTTCTGGTGTGAGCTTGCCTTGATCTTTAATACTCCCCAAAATGACCGCGCGACGATCTTCTAGTTCGCGCAAATAGGTCAGGCGCTGCGCAAGATTTCGCAGTTGCGTATCATCAAGGCCGCCAGTCACTTCTTTTCGATATCGGGCAATAAAAGGTACCGTCGCACCGTCATCTAATAGCGCGATAGCAGCTTGTACTTGCTGCGAACCTACCGCTAATTCGTTCGCGATTTGCTGAGTAATCGAGCTCATAAATTCTCTCATAACGTCGTGTTCAAAATTAGGAATCGGGCCAGTATATCAGGCTGTTTCTTGCTTGTGTGCGTTTCGGTGTAGAGAATGCGTAAATGCGCGAATGGAGGCTATGAACGGGTTAAAATGTAATCGATTTCGGTTACAATCCAGAGTTTTGACCCTGTTGGCGTCACCACAGTGAACTCGTCATCAAGCTGTTTACCAAGCGCTGCGCGTGCCATTGGCGCGTCAATGGAAATGACATCATCGCGTTGGTAAATTTCATCAGGGCCGGCAATGGTGAAGGTTTTCTGCTGACCGTGGTCGTCTTCTACGGTAACTGTTGCACCAAAAAACACTTTGCCGTCTTGCTGCGGTGAGTATTCGACAATTTTGAGTTGTTCAAGGCGCTTGCGTAAAAACCGAATACGCTTATCAATTTGCCGCAGTTTCTGCTTGTTATATTTGTAGTCTGCGTTTTCGCTACGGTCGCCAAGGCTGGCAGCCCAAGCGACCTTCTCGGTGGTTTCGCGACGTTCAACTCGCCATAAATGATCAAGCTCCTGCTGTAATTGCAGGTAGCCCGAACGGCTTATTAGATTGGTTTTCATGAGATACCAACTGACAGAATTAAAGCGAATAATATATGTGACGAGTTTACGATGAAGTGAAAGAGATTAAAATCATCAAACTTTGAATACTTGAAATCTTTCGTTACAAGCCTTTGTTGGCAAAAGAATTTGCTTGGCATATAGTTCATCATAGTTGCCTACATAGTTGCCTAAACGAGCAAAAAAATTATGAGCCAAGAAACCTTTAAAATCATCGTCGTTGATGACGATGCGCGTCTTAGAAGTCTCCTCGAACGTTATTTAGCTGAGCAGGGCTTTCACGTTCGCACCGCCGGTGATAGCGACCAAATGGATCGTTTACTCGAACGCGAGAATTTCCATTTAATGGTTCTCGATCTCATGCTTCCAGGTGAAGATGGATTATCGATTTGCCGTCGATTACGTCAACAAAATAACGAAATTCCAATTGTCATGCTGACCGCAAAGGGTGATGAGGTAGATCGGATTATTGGGCTTGAGCTAGGCGCTGATGATTACCTTGCTAAACCATTCAACCCGCGCGAACTGTTGGCGCGTGTTCGTGCGGTGTTGCGACGTCGAGGCAAGGATATACCTGGTGCGCCAAGTGCTGAAGACGAAGAAATTCGCTTTGGTGAATTCCGATTAAACCTAGGCACGCGCGAAATGTTTCGTGGTGACGAACCCATGCCTCTAACAAGCGGTGAGTTCGCCGTCCTGAAAGCGCTTGTGACGCACCCGCGCCAACCGATGTCTCGTGACAAACTGATGAACCAAGCGCGTGGTCGCGATTATAGTGCACTGGAGCGCAGTATCGATGTGCAAGTTTCACGCCTGCGTCGCATGCTTGAAGCTGATCCAGCGAGCCCACGTTACATTCAAACCGTTTGGGGTTTAGGTTACGTGTTTGTCCCTGACGGTAAAGATTCCGGTAAATCAGCCTAGTATGAAATTCTTTCCTCGATCAGCGTTCGCGCGCACTGTGGCGCTGATTGCCGCTTTATTGCTTATCAATCAGGTTGTTTCTTACATCATGATTGGTTTGTACGTTGTGAAACCGAGCATGCAGCAAATTAGCAGTGTCGTGGCTCGACAGGTACAGGGGATTATGGCGCTCGATCAGTGGTTGAGTGAGGCCGATATTTCTCCGGAGCAACAACAGCGATTGGTTATGCGATATACCGATGCCACGGGTATTGAAGGCATTAGTGAAGATAAAGCACTCGACTATGGCCTTGCGCAAACCACCACTTATAACTTTTTATCTGCTCAGCTTTCCGACTTGCTGCAAGCTAACACCGAAGTTCGCATTTCGCAGGGCGATGCGTATCGGGTATGGATACGTACCGCAAACCTACCCGGTTATTGGTTAGTGATTGAACTAGATAGCTTCGACGAAGCACGTTTTTCCCCACTACTATTTTATTTAGTGTTGATTGGTGCGCTGAGTGTGTTTGGTGGCATGGTATTTACCAATTGGCAAAACCGTCCGTTGAAAGCGCTAGAGGCGGCAGCAAAAAAAATTGGGCAGGGTGATTATCCTGATGATTTGCCGGAGCGAGGCTCTAGTGAAATTATTGCTGTGACCCGGGCATTCAATCAAATGACGCAAGGTGTGAAGCAGCTAGAGCAAGACCGTGCGTTATTAATGGCCGGTGTGTCGCACGACCTACGCACACCACTGACACGGATTCGTTTGGCAACCGAAATGATGCCGCCAAGCGAAGACTACTTGGCGGAAGGAATTATCAGCGATATCGATGATATGAACGCTATTATCGACCAGTTTATTGATTACGTTCGAAGTGATACCGCTGCTGATAATGACCTACAAAATTTGAATTACATTGTCGAAGATGTTGTCGCTCACGTACCTGACTCCTGGCATAACAAAATAGAAGTGATTTATAACGAGATGCCGGAAGTATTGGTGCGCGAAGTTTCAATCAAGCGTGTTTTACTGAATTTACTTGAGAACGCAGAGCGTTATGGTCATGAAAAAGTCTTAATTGAAACCGGCTATGATGATCAGCGGCGCATGGCATGGATAAAGGTTTGTGATGATGGTCCAGGCATACCAGCTAACCAAATCGAGTACTTATTACAACCGTTTACACAAGCCGACAAGGCGCGCTCAACCAAGGGCTCTGGCCTCGGGTTAGCGATTGTGAAACGCATTGTTGAGCGCCACCATGGCCGCGTGCTATTTGGCAGTAGTCAGCGGCTTGGTGGGTTATGTGTTCGTGTGGAATTACCCGCGAACGCGGTTTAAACCATTCAAGGCGGCCACCCGATAAGCTTCAGCCATGGTCGGGTAGTTAAAGGTGGTGTTCACGAAATACTCAATGGTATTGCCAGACCCTTTCTGCTCCATAATGGCTTGGCCGATGTGAATAATTTCCGCCGCACGTTCGCCAAAGCAATGAATGCCAAGCACTTCATTCGTTTCCCGGTGAAACAGGATTTTTAAGCTTCCCACCGCCATATTTGAAATTTGCGCACGAGCCAAGTGTTTAAACTGCGCTCGGCCAACTTCATAAGGTACTTTTTGCGCGGTAAGCTCTTCTTCGGTTTTACCTACGGAGCTAATTTCAGGAATCGTATAAATACCGGTTGGAATATCACTAATTAAGCGTTGATCGCAGTCTCCATCAATCATTGCAGTGGCGCAAATGCGGCCCTGATCATAAGCGGCACTAGCGAGCGAAGGGTAGCCAATGATATCGCCAACCGCATAAATATTATCAGCTTTCGTTTGGTAGTGATTATTCACTTCAAGCTGGCCACGATGATTTGGCTTCAGGCCAACCGATTCAACGTTTAGCGATTCAATATTGCCCGAGCGACCGTTGGCGAATAGCAAGCAGTCGGCATCAATGCGCTTACCTGATTTTGTATACAACGTCACGCCGTCAGCATGGCCTTCAATGCGATCATATTCTTCGTTGTGTCGAATGACGACGCCGCTATTGCGCAAGTGGTAACTAAGCGCATCGGAAATTTCCGCATCAAGAAAGCTTAATAGCCGCTCGCGGGTATTAATCAAATCGACTTTCACGCCTAATCCGCGAAAAATACTCGCATATTCACAACCGATGACGCCCGCTCCATAAATAATAATGCTGCGTGGCTCGTGTTCGAGATCAAGCACGGTATCTGAATCGTAAATACGGGCATGAGAGAAATTCACATCAGGTGGGTGATATGGGCGTGAGCCGGTCGCGACAACCACTTGTTTCGTGGTAATAAACTCAAGCGTACCGTCTGCTTGCGTGATCTTCAGGCGATTGGCATTTTCGAACGAAGCACTACCATGAATGACAGTAACACCGTTGCGCTCGTAAAAGCTGCTGCGTAAACGAACTTGTTTGCGAATGACTCCTTGCGCGTGTTTCAATATTTCAGCAAAGGTCAGCCCGCGCTGGATACGTTCGGCAGCAAACAATGGATTCGCATTGTATTCAATGAGGCGACTGACCGAGTGGCGTAATGCTTTCGATGGGATGGTTCCCCAGTGCGTGCAGCCGCCACCAATCGAGCTGTGCTTTTCAACCATCGCAACTTTACGGCCATTTTTTGCGAGTTGCATGGCGGCGCCTTCGCCGCCTGGGCCACTGCCTATCACTACTGCATCAAATTGCAGATCTGCCTGACTCATCAAATGCTCCTTCTGGTTGTACCGCTTGCTTCTTTGCCGTTATAGTAACGAAAAGCCGATGTATTTAGCCAGTAATATGGAATTCTTATGGCGCACAAACCAGTTCCAGAAATTTTAACTCGCCAAATTGTAGCAACGAGTCGCCTTCTGCGCATTGAGGCAATCGACTTACGCTTCAGTAACGGTGTCGAGCGCCAGTTCGAACGTATGGCGAGTAGCGGCCGCGGCGCCGTCATGATTGTCCCCTTTATTGATGACGAAACCTTAATGTTGGTGCGCGAGTATGCCGCTGGTCTACACAACTATCAGCTTGGCTTTCCTAAAGGCTTAATTGACCCCGGCGAGACACCAGAGCAGGCTGCTAATCGTGAACTCAAAGAAGAAATAGGGTTTGGTGCCAAACAGCTGACTCCGCTGAAAAGTGTCACCATGGCGCCGCAGTTTTTTTCGGCGACCATGCATATTTTTATCGCTCGCGATTTATATCCAGAAAGCTTGCCAGGTGACGAACCGGAACCGTTAGAGAAGGTGCCATGGTTACTGAGCAAAGCGGATGCGCTAATGGAACAGGAAGATTTCACGGAAGCACGCAGTATTGCGGCTTTGTTGATGACACTTCGGGAGCTTGGCAAGTGACAATGAATAGCTCGGTAGAACAATTACAGGGATGGTTACAAGGTGCGGCTGATATTGCGTTGAAAGCTGGCGATCTGATTCTTGAACTCTATGAAGAGCAGGCTTACGAAACGTACGAGAAAGATGATGACTCGCCTGTCACGAGCGCCGATTTTGCCGCCAATCGCTTGATTGTTGATGGACTCTCGGCGTTGACTCCTGATATTCCAGTGCTTTCTGAAGAGGGTTCGCATTTAACGTTTGAAGAACGCCGCCAGTGGCCGCGCTATTGGATGATTGACCCGATTGACGGTACGCAAGAATTTATTGCCCGCAGTGGTGATTTTGGTGTCATTATCGCGTTGGTTGAACATAATCAGCCGGTACTCGGGGTCATTTACTGGCCAGCGGGTGATGTGTTGTATACCGCTCAACGTGGGCAAGGGGCTTTCCGCCGCGATGTACACGGCACGCAGCGTATTCACGTGCGTCGTCTTGCCGACCCGCTCAATGATGTTCTGCATTTAGCAATTAGCCGCCGTCAGCCACGTGAGCGCGTATTACAGCGCATGACCAGTGAGCGAGAGCTACAACTTGTGCCAGCTGGCAGCTGTTCATTGAAAGCCTGTATGATTGCTGAAGGACGTGCCGATTGTTTTTTACGCGTTGGCCCAACCGGCGAATGGGATACAGCCGCTGCGGAAGTGATTGTGGGTGAAGCTGGCGGGCGCATTGTCAGTGAGGGCTTTATGCCCCTTACTTACAACCAAGAAGCTAACCTAGGCAATCCTAACTTTATTATTTTAGGTGACCCTGATGTGCCGTGGCAGGAAGTGTTTATTCATCATCGAAGCGATGATTAGCCGGCAGGATATTCACGGTTTCATGAAGTTCTGACCAAACGAGCACGGCTTCGCCGGCGGCCAGTTGGCGCCGCACATCTTCCACTTTTTCTTCCAACGACTTTTCTTCATCGCCGTAATCGGTGCCTTCACGCAATACGAACATTTCGATCAAGTTTGTAAGCGTTTCAGAGTCAACTTGTTGCCATGGAATCTGCATTAATCGTGTGCCTCTTGTAGTGCTTCTTCAGCCGCCATCCACTCTTCTTCCGCTTCGGCTAGTTTGGCTTGGGCTTGCGCTTGTTGTTTAAGAATATCCGCAAGTTCAGTTTTCCGGTCAGCCTCATAAAGAGAGGTATCTGCTAATAATTCATTGCATTCCGCCAGTGCCTGTTCAGCCTGATAGAGCGCCTTTTCAGCCTTGCTGACACGGTCTTTGAGCGGCTTCAATGCTTGCCGACGCTCAGCCGCTTGGCGTTTTTCGGCTTTTTTATCAGCTTTTCCGCTATTGGAGTTCGTCGTAGTTTGCGAGCTTTGAGCCTGCTGCTTAAGCCAATCATGATAAGCATCCAAATCACCAGCGAAAGGCTCGACTTGCTGATGAGCAACCAAGTAAAACTCATCAACCGTGGTGCGCAATAAGTGGCGGTCGTGCGACACAATGACCATGGCGCCGGTAAAGTCTTGCAGCGCATAAACGAGCGCCTCACGCATGCTGCTATCAAGATGGTTCGTTGGTTCATCGAGAAGCAACATGTTTGGTTTTTGATAAACAATGAGCGCTAGAACTAAGCGCGCTTTCTCACCCCCCGACATTGGCCCAACAAGGCTAGTGGCAGCATCACCAGAAAAACCAAAACCACCCACGAAGTCGCGCAGCTGTTGTTCCGTGGCAAATTTATCAAGTCGCTGCAGGTGTTGCAGAGGTGTTGCTTGCGCATCTAACGTTTCCAATTGATGCTGGGCGAAATAACCAAGTTTAACGCCTGGATTCAAAGCCACCACGCCCGCTTGTGCTATTAGCTCACCTGCCAGTAACTTCACGAGAGTTGATTTACCAGCGCCGTTACGACCAAGCAGACCAATGCGGCTGCCTGGCACAAGGTTAAATTGAATATTCTTCAAAATGACCGTGTCGCCATATCCTGCCTGCACTTTTTCAAGCGTTAACAGTGGGTTCGGTAATTGCTCTGGTTCTTTAAATGCAAATTGAAAACCGCTCGCAGCGCGTAGCGGTGCACTTGCTTGCAAACGCTCTAACGCTTTAATGCGGCTTTGTGCTTGTTTCGCCTTGCTCGCCTTGTAACGAAACCGATCAATGTAGCTCTGCAAATGCTTGCGTTGTGCTTGTTCTTTTTCAAATTGCGCTTGTTGTTGTGCGAGTTGTTCCGCTTGCTGCCTTTCAAAACTGCTGTAATTACCACTGAAGCTGGTTGCGCGTTGATGTTCAATCAACACAATTTGTTGCGCAATAGCATCGAGGAAATCACGGTCGTGTGAAATCACAATTAAAGTGCCGGGGAAGCGTTGTAGCCAGTCCTCGAGCCAGAAAATAGCATCAACGTCTAAATGGTTGGTGGGTTCATCAAGGAGCAACAAATCGGCACGCGCAATCAACGCTTGTGCCAAGTTAAGGCGCATTCGCCAGCCACCTGAGAATGATTTTACCGCTGCATATATTTGCTCAGGCTCAAAACCTAAACCCGCTAAGAGAGAGGCTGCACGCGCTGGTGCTTCGTATCCACCAATGGTGGCAATGGCATCGTGTAAGTGGCCTATGGCGTTGCCGTCATGTTTGGCTTCGGCATCAGCCAGTTGTTTTTCTAAGTCGCGGAGCTCCTTATCACCATCGAGTACGTATTCTATAGCAGCCTGCTCAAGCGCAGGTGTTTCTTGCTTCACGCTGGCAATACGCCAGCCGCTTGGCAAGTCGCAAGAGCCTTGTTCAACACTCAGTTCGCCGCGCAGCAATGCAAAAAGAGATGACTTACCGGTGCCGTTGCGCCCCACGAGGCCGACGTGATGACCAGGGAAAATAGTTATGTTCGCATCTTCGAGCAATAACTTGCCGCCGCGCATTAACGACATCGCGCGAATGTTTATCATGAATCGTCCTAACTTGGTGTTCCACTCAGTTTCTGCGACAATTATACCTGATAGCCACAGAGGTGAATATGACTCAAACTCGTAAACGTTTTATTGCTGGTGCGGAATGTCCTGCATGCCATGCGCAAGATACACTCATGCTCACCATCAAAGGTGAACAGGAAGAAGTGAGCTGTGTTCAGTGCGGTCATACATTCTCAGAGCGCGGAGCGAAGCCGCCTGCAGAAGAACAAGCAGTCGCGATTAAGCCCACCAGTACCGGCAAGAGTGTTCAATCGGACAGTATTATCGGTATCTTCAAGCCCGAATAAGTAGCCGTTGCAGACCTTTTGATTACCCGCTACTGTAATGTTTCTTACGTTCACAAAAAGGTAGGGTCATGAGTCATCTCGTTTATGCTGGGGTTTGGGTTATTTTAGCTACTGTGATGGTGCAATGGTTCATCGCAAGTGGCAGTAAAGCGAAGCAACCCGGTGCCATTCCGGGCAAAATCAACGAAAGTTTAAGCCATCAATCATTCGTGTTCCGCGCCCATCGAACCTTTCAAAATAGCATTGAAAATGTTCCATTTTTTCTTGCAGCCGTTTTCTTAGCCATTTTTGCAGGTGTTGATTCGCAATGGTTCGCGATATCAGTTTGGGCGTTTGCCTTTGCTCGTATCGTTCACATGTTGCTGTATTACGGCATTGCAACCGAGCGCAATCCGAGTCCACGCAGTTACTTCTTTATGATTGGTATCATCGCCAATATTGTGGTGTTGATTCAAATTGCCCTCAAGTTGCTGCAATAAGATACTTTGCAGAAGGTAACTTGCCAAAAAATAAGATAGAAAAGGTTAAACAATGACAGAACAGCAGTATCCAATTGGCACTCCAGGGCAACCTTGGGGTGTTGAAGAAAAACAACAGTGGCTTAAACAACAATCTGTAAAACGTTCATATTTTGATGATGTTGTCACCCAGATTAATCAGTTGCATGACCAATTTGATGTCGAGCAATATGGCGCGCTCGAATATACTAACAATACGTTTCCGTTATTTTTGCTGAAAACCCGCCAGTGGGATTCCGCCAAACCAAATGTTCTGGTTACCGGTGGTGTGCATGGCTATGAAACATCTGGCGTTCATGGCGCCTTAGCATTTGCAAAGCAGCACGCCGAGCAGTACAGCCAATGGTTCAATATTCTCATAGCGCCATGCATTAGTCCGTGGGGCTACGAAACCATTAATCGCTGGAATCCGTTTGCGATTGATCCGAATCGTTCATTCAAAGAGAACAGCCCAGCCGGTGAGTGTGCGGCAATTATGGACTACATCGCGAGTCATCAACTTGATTTCGTGATGCATATCGACTTGCACGAAACCACCGACACAGACAATTCAGAATTCCGTCCTGCACTCGCGGCTCGCGATGGGAAGGTGAATACCAATTGGAACATCCCAGATGGTTTCTATACTGTTGGCAACTCTGAGAAGCCAACACCAGATTTCCAAAAGGCGATTATTGATTCGGTGCGGCAAGTTACTCACATTGCTCCTGCCGATGACGAAGGCAAAATCATTGGAGCCCCGGTTGAGCAGGAGGGTGTCATTCACTATGCCGGGAAAGAACTTGGTTTGTGCATGGGCTTAACGGATGCGCCGTACGTGAGCACCACCGAGGTCTATCCGGACAGCGCCAATGCATCACCCGAAGAATGTATTGAAGCGCAAGTAGCTGCCGTGAAAGGCGCCTTGGAGTATATGCGTCAGGCGGTTATATGAAGCCTCGAATCTCCTTTATTACCTTAACGGTGGATAACTTGGAGAAAGCCGTCGCGTTTTATCGCGACGGCTTAGGTTGGCCAACTGACGGCATTATTGGCGAGCAATATGAGAATGGTGCCGCTGCTTTTTTTAAGCTTGAAAATAATCTGATGTTTGCTTTGTGGCCACGGCAAAGTTTGGCAAATGACAGTGGCTTGCCTCTTGGTAACGCCCAGCCAACGCATGTTTTATTGGCGCATAATGTTGATTCCGAAGAAGCCGTTGATGCTATTTTGGATGAGGCATCGAAAGCGGGTGCTGCTTGGGTGAAACCAGCAAAAACCACCTCGTGGGGTGGCTATGCCGGCTATTTTATGGACCCTGAAAAACATTTATGGGAAGTGGTATACAATCCGCATTTATGACAACTGACTCAATACCGCAAATCACTGCGCAAACTAAAGCTTGGGTAGACCAAGTGATTGTTCAATTTAATTTATGCCCGTTTGCGCGTCGTGAAGTTGAACAACAAACCATTCACTATCAGGTAGAGACGAGCGCCGATATTGCGGAACAGCTCCAAACATTACTCAAATTAATACAGCAACTCGATGCGCAGTCGGATATTGCGACGGCGCTTCTGATTCTGCCAAACGGGGTGAGCGATTTTGATGACTATCTTGATTTAGTCGACTATGCAGAGCGTTTACTCGAGCTCGAAGGGTACGACGGGGTCTATCAACTTGCCACGTTTCACCCCGAATATCAGTTTGCGGATAGCGATGCTGACGATGCTGCAAACTATACTAATCGTGCACCATACCCAATGTTACATGTGCTTCGCGAAGATAGTGTTGCCAATGCACTGGCTAGCTACACGAAGCCAGAGCGAATCCCCGAACGAAATATTGATTTTGCCAGACAAAAAGGCTCTGATTTCTTTGCTAAAATTCTAGAAGATATCGCTAACATAAAGAATTAACACCACACCAATAATGGAGGACTTATGCAAGCAAGCTGGCATGCAATGCCATCTGCAGCTGTTCTCCAACATTTCCAGTCCAGCACTATTGGCTTAACGAGTGATGAAGCTGAAAAGCGGCTTCATGAGTTGGGTTCGAATACACTCCCCGCGGTTAAGACAGAGTCAGCATGGAAGCGCTTTATCCGGCAGTTTCATAATGTGCTTATCTACGTTCTTTTAGCGGCAACAGGCATCACATTATTTCTACAGCATTTTGTCGACGCCGCGGTGATATTTGCTGTCGTTATTATCAATGCGGTTATTGGTTTTTACCAAGAAGGCAAGGCGGAATCGGCACTTGCCGGATTGCGCCATATGTTGGCGCCAACCGCTTTAGTCGTGCGTGACGGTAAACGACAGCAGCTTCCAGCTGAACAGTTGGTTGTCGGAGATGTCGTGATATTAGAGGCAGGCGCGCGCGTTCCGGCGGATCTCCGTCTACTAGAAACCTTTAGCCTTCAGGTGCAAGAGGCGGTGCTGACTGGTGAATCGCACGCGGTGACCAAACAGACCGAAGATCTTGGCGAACAAACAGCGTTGGGTAGTCGTTCAAATATGGCTTACCTCGGCACTTGGGTAACCACTGGGCATGCACAAGGCGTGGTGGTTGCGACAGGTTCCAGTACCGAGTTTGGTCGTATTGGTGTGATGTTGACAGAAGTATCGAAATTAACGACACCGCTGGTTGAGCAAACCGCACGTTTTTCGAAATGGCTGACGTTTCTAATTCTTTTCGTTGCTGGCGCTCTGCTTGCTTATGCAAGTTGGTTGC